>JANXSA010000221.1 GCA_025352915.1 Rhodospirillales bacterium
CACCACATCCCACCAGCGCGGCGCGCCCTTCGCCGTGGGGGCAAAGGCCTGGAACGCATAAGTGCCGCCGCCATGGGCCGCCGTGACCGCGCGCGCGACCTCCTCCCTCGCTGCCGGCGGCCACATGTTTGACCACGCCTCGCCGCGCAGCGGCTCAAAATCGTCGATTTCCATCAGGCAGAGGCCCGGCACGTTTATGTGCAGAACCCGCCCATCAACGTCCATAACCTTGACGCAATCCGCACTCCCATCCATCAGGCTGCGGTTGAATTCCTCGCTCGCCAGCAGCCAGGCCTCGGCCGCCTTGCGCGCGGAAACGTCACGCATCACGCCGAGCATCCCGGTCATTTGCCCGTACGGATCCCGCAGCGCGGTCAGGCTGGCATCGACATTCAGCACCCGGCCGTCATGGCAGACATGGATGATCTCGCCATGCCACGCGCCCTGCTCGCGCAGCATCTCCCGCGCAACGGCTTCATCGCCAGGATGCAGCCACCGCGTCCGGTAAACCTCTGGCCGCGGGCGGCCCATAGCCTTCGCGAAGGAAATCCCATAGAGCCGCTCGGCCGCGCTGTTGAGATAGATGACGTGGTCGCTGCCATCCACAGCAACCAGCGCATCGCCCACCTGCCCCAGCATCTCGCCCCGCATCCGGCTCGAATCCGCGTCGTCGCCCTGCAGCGTGTAGACCTTCGGTCCCACGGTGCTTTGGATGACCAGTGCATCCACCTCGCCGCTGCGGATGGCACGCAGCGTATCCTCCGCTTCCTCCAGCCGCGCGCGTAGCGCTTCGTTCTCCTCGATTAGATCCGCGTGCGATCGCGAGGTCAGTTGCATGGCGATCACCGGCTCCCGGAGTCGGTTGCCGTGCCGCTGGCTCGGCGCAAATCGAGCCCGATCAGAATGCGCTCGGTTTCGGACATATCGCCGATGAACCGGCGTATCGGCAGCGGCGCCTTCTTGATCAGGGTCGGTGCCGCGATAATCTGCTCGCCCTCCGCCAGCTGTGGCTGCTGAGCAATATCCAACACCTCCAGGTCGTAGCGCCCTTTCAGATGTTCCTGGCAAATTGCCCTGATGTTCGCGATTGCGCGGAGGGAACGCGGCGTCGAGCCGGTGATGTAAAGCCGAAGGACGTACTGAACCAACGCTGCGACAGCCTTGGTTTCCGGCACATTCTTCGTGTTCATGATGCAGCCCGCCTGCCGGGCTGCACGTCGAGCCCGACGAGCACCCGTTCCTCGTTGGCGAGGTCGCCAATGATTTTCTTGATCGGCTCCGGAAGCCGCCGCACCAGCGTGGGCAATGCCAGGATTTGGTCGCCGGCCGCAAGCTGCGGGGTCTTGGTCAGGTCGATGACCTCGACAGAATACTGCCCAGCGAGATGCGTCTCGCAGATGCGGTGCAGATTGGCGATGGCGGTCAGTGATTTCGCCGTCTGACCGGCCACGTACAGCCGCAGCTGATAGGCGGGAACATGCCCGCTCGCCAACGGCGCATCCCCAGGCTCCCGCTCGCTCATACCGGTTTACGCTGCGTGCCGCCCGCGCCGCCGGGCTGCCGCTTTGTCCCCGCAAGAATTTGCTGATCGGCGGCCCGCACCGATTCCTGGCCAATCGCCAGATGCACCGCCTCACTCTCGGCTTGCAACGCTGCAATTTGTGCTTCGATTGTCTTCTGTTTGCTCTCGAGCTGCCGCAAGGTGCGCAAGTGATCTGCATGCCCCGTCGACAGGGCGACGCGCTCGTCCTCTTCCTGTGCGATGCGCGCCCGGCCCGTCAGCACGCGATCACCGCTGAGATGCACGTCGACCAGATCAATTCCCGCATCGCTCAGGACGAACTCCCGCACCTGATTGGAATGGGCCATGCCGCGCGATTTCAGCACGAAGATCGTTCGGTTGCGCTCGCCGCTATACTCCACATTGCGCAATAGCAGCCAGGTATCCATCAGCGAGGACACGCCAAGTTGCGAATTCTCCTGCATCGGCTCGACCATGGCTTCGCTGGTCAGGCTGGTGAAGACCGCAGTGATCTGCTTCTGCTTCAAAAAGTCAATGAGCCGCATCAGGGTCGGGTTCACGTCGGCGTCATCGTAGGCGAGTGTCAGATTGCTGATCGGATCAACCGCGACCATCGTCGGTCGGAATGCGTTCACGCTCTCGTGCATCATCACCAGGTGCTGCTCGAGCCCGTACAGTGTCGGCCGGGAAGAATGGATTTGCAGCAGGCCCTTTTTCACCCAGGTCGCCAGGTCGATGTTGATGGAAAGCATGTTGCGGATGATCTGCGCTGCCGATTCCTCATAGGCGAAGAAAAGCGCGCGTTCCCCGCGTTGGCAGGCGGCCTCGACCAGTTTTGCGGCAATGCTGCTTTTGCCTGTCCCGGCGGACCCGGTAACGAACACGCTACTGGCGCGAAAGACGCCTTCGCCTTCAAGCATTTCGTCCAGCCTGGCGATGCCGGTGGGCACGCGCTCCGCTGAAACCGGATGGTCGAGCTGCAATGACGTGATCGGCAGCACCGAAAACCCATGCTCCCCGATGAGGAAGGGATATTCGTTCATGCCATGCGCGGTGCCGCGATATTTCAAAACGCGCAGCCGGCGGGTGGAAATCTGTTCCTTGATGCGTTGGTCAAGGATAATCACGCAATCGGCAACGTATTCCTCAAGGCCATGGCGCGTGATCGCATTGCCGTCCCCCTTCTCGCCGGTAATGATCGCGGTCATTCCGCGATCCTTCAGCCAGCGAAACAGCCGGCGCAACTCCGCCCGCAGAATGGCGTGATTGGGCAGCCCGGCAAACAACGCCTCAAGCGTGTCAAGCACCACGCGCTTGGCCCCGATGGTATCGATGGCGTGGCCGAGCCGGATGAACAACCCCTCGAGATCGTAGTCGCCGGCTTCCTCGATTTCGCTTCGTTCGACATGGACATGGTCGAGCGCGATCATCTTCGCCGCCGCCAATTCATCGAGATCGAATCCCAGCGAGCGCACGTTGGCGGTGAGTTCCGCCGCGTTCTCCTCGAACGTCATGAAAACCCCGGGCTCGCCATACTGCGTCGCCCCGCGCACCAGGAATTCCATGGCCAGCATGGTCTTGCCGCATCCGGCGCTGCCGCAAACCAGCGTTGGCCGGCCGGCCGGCAACCCGCCGCCGGTTATTTCGTCGAGTCCGTCGATGCCGGTTCTGGCCTTTGGCAGCATAAGCTGAATTTCCTGCGGTTTCGCTTCGTCGGACGCGATGGAGGGTTTCGGCCCGCCGCGGCGGCAATGGGTCCCAAGGCGTTCCGGCGCCAAGCCGACTTTGGCTATTGATGCTTTTTGGGCTCAGAAGTCCATGCTTTTTGCGTGGCGCGCTGAAGCCAGCAAGCCTGCCTGATCCAGCGGGATTCAAACCGTTCCCGCCGCGCCAAACTCCTCCGCCCGCCAGCAGCTCACCAGATGTTGATCACCCACCAGCGCCAGCGCCGGCGCGGCACTCCGGCAATGGTCGATGGCATGCGGGCAACGCGGATTGAAGGTGCAGCCGGGCGGCGGGTTCAGCGGGCTGGGAACCTCGCCGCGCGCCTTCTCCCGCGCCAGCCCGCGCGTCAGCGGATCGGGGATCGCGGCGATCAGCGCGCGCGTATACGGATGTCGCGGCGCCTCGAAAATCTCCCGCCATCCGCCGGTTTCCACGATGCGGCCGAGATACATCACCGCCACCCGGTCGCTCATATGCTCGACCACGCCGAGGTCGTGCGAAATCATCAGGTAGGATAGCCCCATCTCCGCCTGAAGTTCCAGCAACAGGTTGATGATCTGCGCCCGAATGGAAACGTCCAACGCCGAAACCGGCTCGTCACAGATCACCAGCTTCGGCTTGAGGATCAGCGCCCGGGCAATGCCGATGCGCTGCCGTTGCCCGCCGGAAAACTCATGCGGATACAGATCGGCCTGGTCCGGCCGCAGCCCCACTTGCCGCAGCATCTCGGCCACCCGGTCCGCCACCTCGCCGGCATTGCTCACCCCGTGCAGCCGCAGCGGATCGGCCAGCGTCCGCCGCACCGTCTGGCGCGGATTCAGCGAGGCATAGGGGTCCTGGAACACCATCTGCACCGTGCGCGCGACCGCGAGCCGGTCGGTATCCGCGCCGACAGTTTGCCCGTCCAGCACCACCCGGCCTTGTGTCGCCTCGACCAGCCCGAGAACGGACAACGCCAGCGTCGACTTGCCGCAGCCGCTCTCGCCCACCAACCCCAGGCTCTCGCCCGGCTTGATCGACAGCGACACACCATCGACGGCCCGCAGCATCTGCGGCTTCCCGCTGAACACCCCGCCGCCGATCGGGAAATAGACCGCGAGGTCCTCGATGGACAGCAATGCCTGCCCCCCACTGGTAGGACTATCCATGATGATGGCACCACACCATGCTGCCTTCGGCCAGCGGCGTCATTTCCGGCACCACGGTATCGCAAATCTCCGTCCGTCGCACACAGCGCGGATGAAACCGGCAGCCGGCGGGATAGGCGGTGATGCCCGGTACCACGCCGGCGATTTCGGTCAGCCGCTGCCGCCCATGCCGCGCCCGCATCCCCAGCCGCGGCAGCGAGGCCAC
>JANXSA010000229.1 GCA_025352915.1 Rhodospirillales bacterium
GGCAAGGCAGGCAACCCGGACGTGCAGCCCGGCGTGGACATCGTCATCGGCCCGGGCACCGAGATCATCGCCGGCGAGGGCAAGATCCTCACCGCCGGCGGCATCGACAGCCACATCCATTTCATCTGCCCGCAGCAGGTCGATGACGCGCTCGCCTCCGGCATCACCACTCTGGTCGGCGGCGGCACCGGGCCCGCCACCGGAACGTCAGCGACGACCTGCACGCCGGGGCCGTGGTACATGGCGCGCATGCTCCAGGCCGCCGAGGGTCTCGGCGTCAACATCGCCTTCTCCGGCAAGGGCAACGCCTCCCAGCCGCAGGCGTTGGAGGAGATGATCCGCGCCGGCGCCTCCTCGCTCAAGCTGCACGAGGATTGGGGCACCACGCCGGCGGCGATCGATTGCTGCCTGTCCGTGGCTGAGAAATTCGATGTCCAGGTCATGCTTCACACCGACACGCTGAACGAGAGCGGCTTCGTCGAGGACACCATCGCGGCGTTCAAGGGCCGCACCATCCACGCTTTTCATACGGAAGGTGCGGGTGGGGGCCACGCGCCCGACATCATCAAGGTCGCGGGCCTGGAAAACGTGCTGCCGAGCAGCACCAACCCGACCCGGCCGTTCACCGCCAACACGCTCGACGAGCATCTCGACATGCTGATGGTGTGCCACCATCTGGACCCGTCGATCCCCGAGGACGTGGCTTTTGCGGAGTCCCGCATCCGCCGCGAGACCATCGCCGCCGAGGACATCCTGCACGACCTCGGCGCGCTCTCGATGATCTCGTCCGACAGCCAGGCGATGGGCCGCGTCGGCGAGGTTGCGATCCGCACCTGGCAGACCGCGCACAAGATGAAGCAGCAGCGCGGCTCGCTGCCCGGCGACCCGGCCGAGCACGACAACTTCCGGGTGAAACGATATATCTCCAAATACACCATCAACCCGGCGATCGCCCAGGGCCTGTCGCACGAGATCGGTTCGATCGAACCGGGCAAGCTCGCCGACCTGGTGCTGTGGTCGCCGGCCTTCTTCGGCGTCAAGCCGGATCTGGTGATCAAGGGCGGGATGATCGCCCTGGCGCCGATGGGCGATCCCAACGCCTCGATCCCGACGCCGCAGCCGGTGCATTACCGCCCGATGTTCGGCGCGTTCGGCCGCGCGATGGCCGAAACCTGCATCACCTTCGTCTCCGGCGCGGCGTTGGAGGCCGACATCGGAAAAACACTCGGACTGCAACGCCGGCTGCTCGCCGTTTCCAACACCCGCAACATCACGAAGAAGTCGATGATCCACAACGATGCGCTGCCGGTGATAGACGTCGATGCCGAAACCTACGAGGTCCGCGCCGACGGTGTGCTGCTGACCTGCGAACCCGCCACGGTGCTGCCGATGGCCCAACGCTACTTCCTGTTCTGATGCGCGCGGTCTCGGTTGTTCCGGCCGGCCAATGGAGCGGGGCGGAAGTCGATCAGGTTCAACTCGACTTCGACCGCCGCCATCGCCGCCGCATCCTGCTTCGCACCATCGGTGAAAACGACCTGATGCTCGATCTGCCACACGTCACAAGACTTCGTCACGGCGACGGGTTGGTGCGCGAGGACGGCGCGATCGTGCGCGTCGTCGCCGCACCTGAAAAGCTGCTCGAAATCCACGCCCACGACGATGCCGAGCTGATCCGGATCGCCTGGCACCTCGGCAACCGCCATCTCCCGGTCCAACTCCTCCGCGACAAAATCCGCATCCGCCGAGACCACGTCATCGAAGAAATGGTCGAACAGCTCGGCGGCCACATCGACCAAATCGAAGCCCCCTTCGACCCCGAAGCCGGCGCCTACGCTGCCCAGGGGAATCATAACCACTCACACAGCCACGACGACGATGACCACCACCACTAGCACCCTGCGCCTCCTGACCTGGCTCTCCCCTGCCTTCCCCACCGGCGCCTTCGCCTACTCCCACGGCGTCGAATGGGCCGTGCAATCCAACGACATCACCGACCGCGACTCCTTGCTCGACTGGCTAGAAACCCTCCTCCGCCACGGCAGCGCCCGAACCGACACCATCCTCCTCCGCCACGCCCACCGCGCCGCCACCGACCTCGACGAACTCGCCAAGCTAACCGAACTCGCCCTCGCCACCGCCCCCGCCGCCGAACGCCGCGCGGAAACCATCCACCAAGGCAACGCCTTCCTCGCCGCCGCCCGCCCCTGGCACCCCACCACCCTGCAAGCCCTGTCCGAACGAACCGACATCCCCTACCCCATCGCCGTCGGCGCCATGACCGGCGCGAACAACATCCCCGAAGACACCGCCGCCGCCGCCCTGCTGCACGCCTTCGCCGCCTCCTTGATCTCGGCTGCCGTCCGCATCATCCCCCTCGGCCAATCCACCGGCCTGTCCGTCCTCGCCGCCCTCGAACCCACGATCCTCGCCGTCACCGACGAAACCAAAACCGCCACCCTCGACGACCTCGGAGGCGCCACCTGGCGCGCCGACCTCGCCGCCATGCACCACGAGACCCAGTACACAAGGCTGTTCCGCTCATGATGAAATCGAACAACGGCCCCCTGCGCATCGGCATCGGTGGCCCCGTCGGCACGGGCAAGACGGCCCTGATGGACGCCCTGTGCAAACGCCTGTCGCCCAGCTACGACATCGCCGCCATCACCAACGACATCTACACCAAGGAGGACGCCGAGTTCCTCACCCGCGCCGGCTCCCTCTCGCCGGACCGCATCCTCGGCATCGAAACCGGCGGCTGCCCGCACACCGCCATCCGCGAAGACGCCAGCATCAACCTGGCCGGCATCGCCGAAATGCGAAAGCGTTTCCCGGACCTCGATATCATTCTGATCGAATCCGGCGGCGACAACCTCGCCGCCACCTTCAGCCCCGAACTCGCCGACCTCACCATCTACGTCATCGACGTCTCCGCCGGCGATAAAATCCCGCGCAAAGGCGGCCCCGGCATCACCCGCAGCGACCTCCTCGTCATCAACAAGATCGACCTCGCGCCACATGTCGGCGCCAGCCTGGAAGTCATGGACCGCGACAGCAAACGCATGCGCGGCGACCGCCCCTACCTCTTCGCCAACATCCGTGCGGGCCAGGGCGTCGAAGAAATCGCCAGCTTCATCCAGCGCGCGGGCGGCCTTTCGGCATAACCTCCATTGCCGCCACCCGCGCCTGCAAACTCTCCAACGAAGCCGCCACCCGCGCCAAATCAGCCGACGCGTTGCCGAGCGTCTCACTCAGCGTCTCGGCCCCCTCCTGCCGCCGCATCCGGTCGGCATCGCGCTCGGTCTCCAGCGCGCTGACCACCACGCCGATGAACAGGTTGAGCACGATAAACGCTGACACCAGCACGAACGGAATGAAGAACAGCCAGGCATGCGGATGCTTCTCCAGCATCGGCCGCATCAGCCCGTCCGACCAGGCATCCAGCGTCATCACCTGAAACAGCGACAGCATCGAGGCACCGATGCTGCCGAACGTCTCCTCATGCGTCTCGCCGAACAGCTTGGTCGCCATCACCGCGCCGACATAGAAGATCAGCATCAGCAGCATCATGATCGACCCCATGCCCGGCAACGCGCCGATCAGCGCCGAGACCACCGCGCGCAACGATGGCACCGCGGTAATCAACCGCAGCACCCGCAGAATGCGCAGCGAGCGCAACACCGATAGCGAGCCGGTCGCCGGCAGCAACGCGATACCCACCACCACGAAGTCGAACACGTTCCACGGATCGGCAAAAAACCGTGGCCCCCGCACCACCATCCGCGCCGCCAACTCCGCGACGAACACCGTCAGCAACAGCCGGTCCAGCACTTGCAGCAACCCGCCCCACTCCGCCGTCACGCTCGCGCTGGTCTCAAGCCCCAGCGTGATCGCATTCACGACGATGAGCGCGATGACCAGACGTTCCGTCATGGGATGGTCAACCAAGCGACGCAGCATCTGGGCACTCCGTACCGATATGGATAAAGGCTTGATCGCACGGCACGCACCGATTCGACAGCGCGACGAACCGCTAGCGCCGCCCGAGCACGCCAAGGCCAGCGCCGGCGACCCCCAGCCCGGCCACCACCCAGCCCAGCATGGCCCAGTCACCCGCCGCGGCCAACATGCCGCCGACGATCGCCGAAGTG
>JANXSA010000232.1 GCA_025352915.1 Rhodospirillales bacterium
GTGGGCGGCGCCGGAGACGGCGTAGGGTGAGCCGAGGGCGGCGGCGAGGGCGGCTACCGCGCGGGCGGGGTCGAGGCCCTTCAGAACCAGGGTGCCGCGGCGCTCGGGGGCGGGGAGAACCTTGAGGGTGATTTCGGTCAGCACCGCCAGGGTGCCGTGGCTGCCGGTGAGGAGTTTGCAGAGGTCGAGGCCGGTGACGTTTTTGAGGACGCGGCCGCCGGAGCGGATTTTTTCTCCGGTGCCGTTGATGGCGTGGACGCCCATGACGTGGTCGCGGGTGGCGCCCCAGGCGATGCGGCGGGGGCCAGAGAGGTTCGCGGACACGATGCCGCCGAGGGTTTGGGGTTGGGCTTGGCCGAATAATGTTGTGAAGTCTGGGGGTTCGGCGATGAGGTGTTGGCCTTTTTCGGCCAGGGCGGCTTCGATTTCGGCCAGGGTTGTGCCGGCGCGGGCGGCGATGATGAGTTCACTGGGGGAGTAGAGGGTGATGCCGGTGAGGTTGGCGGTGGAGAGGGTTCTTGCGGCCTGAACCGGACGGAGGAGGCCGGATTTGCTGTTGCGGCCGGCGATGGCGAGGGGTTCGTTTGCGTCGTGGGCGGCTTGGATGGCTTCGATGACGCCCTGTTCCGTTGTGGGGGTCATGCGGCGGCGAGGCCCTTAAGGGGAAAAACCTTGTTGGCGTTGAGGAGCCAGGCGGGGTCGAAAGCAGATTTGATGCGGCGTTGCTGGTCGAGTTCGGTTTCGGTGAACTGGACGTGCATGAGGTCGCGTTTTTCGACGCCGACGCCGTGTTCGCCGGTGAGGCAGCCGCCGACTTCGACGCAAAGGGTGAGGATGTCGGCGCCGAATTTTTCGGCTTTGGCGAAGCTGGTGGGGTCGTTGGCGTCGAACATGATGAGGGGGTGGAGGTTGCCGTCGCCGGCGTGGAAGATGTTGGCGACTTGGAGGTTGTACTGCGCGGACATTTCGCCGATGCGGCGCAGGACGTGGGGGAGCTGGGAGGTGGGGATGGTGCCGTCCATGCAGAGGTAATCCGGGGAGATGCGGCCGACGGCTCCGAAGGCGCCTTTGCGGCCTTTCCAGATGGCTAGGGATTCTTCGGGGGATTGGGAGACTTTCAGGCTGATCGGGTCGTGTTGGGCGCAGATGGTTTTGAGGGCGTCGAGGAGAAAGTCCTGTTCGGCGGTTGATCCTTCGACTTCGATGATGAGCATGGCTTCGGCGTCCAGCGGGTAGCCGGCATGGGCGTAGGCTTCGCAGGCGTGGATGGCGGGGCGGTCCATGAATTCGAGGGCGACGGGGATGATGCCGCTGGCGATGATGGAGTCGACGCAGGCGCCGGCGACTTCGTTGGAGCGGAAGGCGGCGAGCATGGCACGGGCACCTTCGGGGGAACGGAGGATGCGGACGGTGACTTCGGTGACGACGGCGAGTTGGCCTTCGCTGCCGGTGAGGAGGCCGAGCCAGTCATAGCCGGCGGAGTCGAGGTGGGCGCCGCCGATGTCTAGGATTTCGCCCTCGATGGTGACGATTTTCAGGCCGAGGAGGTTGTTGGCGGTGACGCCGTAACGCAGGCAGTGGGCGCCGCCGGAGTTCATGTTGACGTTGCCGCCGATCATGCAGGCGAGCTGGCTGGAGGGGTCGGGGGCGTAGAAGAAGCCGTTTTGGGCGACGGCTTGGGTAATGCCGATATTGGTGACGCCGGCTTGGACGGTGGCGCAGCGGTCGGGGTAGGAGATGTCCAGGATGCGGTTCATGCGCATGAGGCCGAGAACGACGGAGTCGGCCATGGGGAGGGCGCCGCCGGAGAGCGAGGTGCCGGCGCCGCGGGGGACGACGCGGATGCCTTCGCGGTGGCAATAGGCGAGGATGGCGGCGACTTCTTCGGTGGTGCTGGGCAGGGCGACGGCGAGGGGGGGTTCGCGGTAGGCGCTGAGGCCGTCGGTTTCGTAGGGTTTTAGGCGGATTGGGTCGCCGATGACGGATTCGGGCGGCAGGAGGTCGCGCAGGGCAGCGACGATTTCGTCGCGGCGGGCGATGATTTCCGTCCGCGGTGCGGGTTGAGCGAGCATGTCGGGCCTCCTTGGCGGCGGCACTGTAACACGAAACGCGCCCCGAGGAGGCCCCGGAGCGCGTTCAATTCGGACGAGCCGCCGATGTCAGCCGCCGATTTCAGCCTTGGCGGGCTTTCATGCGGGGGTTCTTCTTGTTGATGACGTAGACGCGGCCGTGGCGGCGCACGACGCGGCAATTTTTGTCGCGCACTTTGGCGGATTTGAGGCTGTTGCGGACTTTCATGGGGAGCGGCCTTCAGCGCCCGAGCGGGGCAGGAATGGGAGGCGGCGAAGTAGATGGACGGGGGGCATATGTCAAGCGGGGGGAGGGGTGCCGGGTCCACCCCCGGGGCCACCCCCGGGTCCAATGGCGTGCCAGCGCATCATGCGGATGCGGCCGGCGTGCATCAGGCGGATGCGGCGGGTCCAGAGTTCGGCGCGGGCGACGACGGCGGCGGCGCGTTCGGGGGTTGGGCGTTCGCGGGCCAGCATGCGGACGAAATGGCGCCAACCCAGGACGGCCAGGCGCATCTGGCGGGCGGAGATGTCCTCGACGATGCGGATGTCGAAGCCTAGGCGGGTGAGCGCGCGGGTGATGGTGTCGGGGTCTGGCAGGGCGGTGGTGCGGCCTTCCAGGGCGAACCAGGTGGCGATGGCGGGGTCGTCGGGGTCTAGTTGGGTGGGGGCGACGGTTTCGATGATGACGATTTGACCGTGGGGTTTGAGGGCGCTGGCGATGGCGGACAGGATCGGGGCGGGCTCGGCGGCGCGGATGGCGTCGAGCAGGAGGGCGTGGTGGGCCATGCGGGGGCGGAAATGCGGGTCGTGGCGGTCCCAGCGGGCGACGGTGGCGCGTTTGGCCAGGGCGACGCCGGCGCGCTGGATGCGGCGGGCGGCGATTTCGGCGAGGTCGGGGTCGGATTCGAAGGCGGCGACCCAGGTGCCGAGGTCGGTGGCGAGGATCTGGGCGGGACCGCCGGCGCCGGCGCCGAGGAGGAGGAGGGTGGAGGCGGCGGAGAGGCCGATCGGGGCGGCGAGGCGGAGGATTTCGGCGCCGCCGCCGGGGGTGAGGAAGCCGTGGCCCCAGAGTTCTTCCTCGATCGCCAGGCGGGCGGGGGGCC
>JANXSA010000243.1 GCA_025352915.1 Rhodospirillales bacterium
CGGCACGCTGTCGGCGGCAGCCACCGGGACGTATCTGTTCCTTAACAATGCCACTTTGACCAATCTGTCCGGGGGCGTGCTGACCGGCGGCACCTACAGCGCCACCGGGCAGGTGCAGGGCGGCTCGGTCGCCACCATCGACTTTGCGCGCTCGGGCATCAGCACCGAGATCACCACGCTGGACGCCACGGTGATCCTGCGCTTTGTCAATTCGGGGCTGCAGGGTCGTAACGCCGCCGGCACGGTCCGCGGGTTGGAGAGCACGCTGGCGACCATCGGAGCCGCCGGCGAACTGCACCTTCTCGGCGGTCGCAACTATGCCGCGGCGACGGCGCTGTCGATCGGCGGATGGCTGGAACTCGGCGGCGGCGCGCTCAGTGCGGCGGGCGGGCTGGCGGTGGTGATGGGCGGCACGCTGGCCGGTTTTGGCAATGTGGCCAGCAAGGTTGCAGTCGATGGCACGATCGTTGCCAGCGGCGGCACGTTGGCGCTGAATGGCGGGGTGTCCGGTGCGGGCGTGGTTTCGATCGACAAGGGTGCGACGGTGCTGATGCCGGGCGGCAGCTATGGCATCGGCTTCGGCGGCACCGGCGTGTTGCGCAGCACCAGCGGCACGCTGGAGCTGACCGGGCCGTTATCAGGCGGGTTGACGTTTCAGGTTGCCAGCGGCACCACGCTTGACCTGGGTGCCGCCAGGGGCAGCGCGCTGATCTTCGCCGGCACCGGGGCGAAGATTGCCTTTTCCGGCGGGGCCGGCTTTACCGGCGTGATCGCCGGGTTTCAGACCAGCGATGTGTTGGAGGTGAAGGACGTGCTGGCCTCGGCGGCCGTGGCCAGCACCAGTGGGCTCGATAGTTTGCTGACCTTGACTACGGCGAATGGCAGTGTGGTGCTGAAACTTGTCGGCGACTACAGCGGCAAGAGCTTTTCGGTGACGCCGGACGGCAACGGCGGGACGGACATCACGGTGGCCGGGGTGAGCTTTGTGCAGGCGTCGGGCAGTTGGAGTTCGCCGACGGTGACGTGGAGTTTTGCCAGCCGCAATGATCTTGGGGTGTTCGCGCAGTTCAGCAGCTTCGTCGATCCGGTGGCGCAGGCGGGGCTGGCGGCGCTATGGCGGGCGGCGTTCGCGCGCTGGTCGGCGGTGTCCGGGCTGAGCTTTGTCGAGACCGCGGATACGCCGGGCCAGGCCGGACAGGCGGATATCCGCGTCGGCTGGGGCAATTTCGGCAACCCGCCGGCGGGCGAGATCGGCAATGCGTTTTCCTCGGTGGTGACCGCGACCAAGAAGTTCGTTGCCGGAACGATCGTGCGGCTGCAGGACCCGGCGATCACCCCGCTGACCGCGAGCGGCGGCGCGCTGCTGTACCAGAACACCGCGTCGTCAGCCTACCAGGTGATGCTGCACGAAATCGGCCATGCGCTGGGGCTGGACCATGCGGTGGCCGGGACCGACCCGGCCGCGGTGATGGCGCCCACCGCCAATGCGGCGAACCGCGACCTGGACATCAGCGACATCGCCGGAATCCGGGCGCTGTATGGGACGATCGCGGCACCGGTGGCGACCAGCTTCGCCATCGTTGCCAGCGATGCCACCAAGCCCGAGGGGGCTGGCGGCGCGACCACGTTGCAGAGCTTTACCGTCACCCGCAGCGACACCGGCCTGGGCGCCGTGACAGTGCGCTACAGCGTCGGCCCCGGCGCAGTGCGGCCGGCGGATGCCGCGGATTTCGCCGGCAATGTGCTGCCGTCCGGCACGGTCGATTTCGGCGCCAACGAGACCAAGGCGACGATTTCCGTGGCTATCGTCGGCGACGATATTGCTGAAGCCAACGAGAGCTATGCCGTCACTCTCAACGCCGCGCCAGCCGGCGGCGTGCTCGCCATTGCCAGTGCTGCCGGCGCGATCCTGGCGGACGAGCCGATCGGCGATCTCGCCCCGGTGCTGGGCGCCGGTGGCAAGGCGGTGGCGGCGACACCGGTCTATTACAGCGGCCCGGTCGGCGGCGTGGACAAGGAATTGATCCTGTTGTCGAGCGAAAATCTCAGCATCGCGGTCGCCGGCCCGAATTGGTTCCTGCATTCCGGCAGCGGCGACGATGCGCTGGCGGTGGCGGGCGGGACCAATGTGCTGGATGGCGGCACCGGTTCGAATTTCCTCACCGGGGCGTCGGGGTTCGACACGTTCTTCATCGACGCGCGCGGCGCCACGCTGCCGATCTGGAGCACGGTGAACAAATTCGGCAAGGGCGATGCCACCACGTTCTGGGGCGTGTCGGAGGCGACGCATACGCTGAGCTGGGTCGACGACGCGGGGGCGGAGGGGTTCAAGGGGCTGACGCTGCATGCCTCCGGCCTGGGGGTGCCGACGGCGTCGTTGACGCTGCCGAGGTTTACCCTGGCCGGCAAGGAGACGGCGCTGACCGTGCTGTTCGGCTTCGATCCCGGCAGCAGCAGCAACTACCTGTATGTGGTGGCGAACTGAATGGATGAAAGTTTTTGCTTCTTTTTTCAAAAAGAAGTGCTTGCTACTCGCTCTCGCGAAACGGCGCGTATTCGGCCAGGGCTTCGATCTGGGCGGCTTTTTCCGCCCGCTCCTCCACCAGGAAATCCGCCACCGCCCGGCGCAGCCCGGGATGGGCGATCCAATGCGCGGAATAGGTCTCGCTGGGGACATAGCCGCGCTGGATCTTGTGTTCGCCCTGGGCGCCGGCTTCGACCCGCGCCAGGCCGTGTTCGATGGCGAAGTCGATGGCGCGGTAGTAGCAGAGTTCGAAATGCAGGAACGGCCAGTCGCCGATGCAGCCCCAGTTGCGGCCGTAGAGCGTGTCGCTGCCGGCCAGGTTCAGCGCGCCGGCGACCCATTTTCCGGCGTGGCGGGCCATGAGAAGGACCACGGCATCGCCGAGTTTTTCGCCAAGCAACGGAAAAAACTCTTCGGTGAGGTAGGCGCTGCCCCATTTGCGGTCGACGGTTGAGGTGTAGAAGCCGTGGAAGGCGGCCCAGTCACGTCGCGTGATTTCGGGGCCGCGGAGGGTGACGAATTCCAGGCCGGCGGCGTTGGCGTCGCGGCGTTCGCGGCGGATCACCTTGCGCTTGCGTGAGGACAGGGCGGCGAGGAAGTCGTCGAAACTGGCATAGCCGGCATTGTGCCAGTGGAATTGCAAACCGAGCCGCTGGAGCCAGCCGATCTCGCCCAGCGTGTCCCACTCGGCCTTGGTGCAAAACGTGGCATGCACGCCGGAAGTGCCGAGTTCGGCACAGGCTTGCTCAAGCGCGCCGGCCAGCACGCCCGCATCCACGCCGCTGCCGGGGCCGCTGCCGGGGTGCCGCAACAGGCGCGGCCCCGGCACCGGGCTGAACGGCACGGCGACTTGCAGCTTTGGATAATACCGCCCGCCGGCGCGCTCCAGCGCCTGCGCCCAGCCATGGTCGAAGACGTATTCGCCGTAGCTATGGCTCTTGGCGTACATCGGCGCGCACGCCATCACCCGGCCGGCGGCATCGCGCAGCACCGCATGCTGCGGCAGCCAGCCGGTGCGGGCATTGGCCGAGCCGCTCTCCTCGACGCAGGCCAGGAAGGCATGGCTGACGAAGGGGTTGTCCCCGCCCGCACAGACATCCCAGTCGGCGGCATCGATTTCGCCGATTGCCTTGTGCAGGCTGAGGGTGAGTTGCTCGCGTTTCGCCATCAGGCGATGCGGAACATCCCCTCCACCTCCACCGCCGCGTCCATCGGCAAAGACGGGACGCCGATGGTGGTGCGGGCGTGGCGGCCGGCGTCGCCGAAGACGGCGACGGCGAGGTCGCTGGCGCCGTTCATCACCGGGGCGTGCTGGGTGAAGCTGGCGGGGGCGGCGATGAAGCCGCCGAGCCGCACCACCTGCTGCACGCGGTCGAGGTCACCGCCGCACGCGACCTTGAGCTGCGCGATCAGGTTGATCGCCGCCAGCCGGGCGGCCGCCACACCCTGTTCCAGGCTCACGCCCTCGCCGACCTTGCCGGTCATCGCCAGCTTGCCGTCCTGCATCGGCAACTGGCCGGAGATCACCACGAGATCGCCGGTGCGCACGAAAGGCACATAGTTGGCCACCGGGGCTGCCGGGGTGGGCAGGGTGATGCCGAGTTCGGCAAGTTTGGCGTCGATCCGTCCAGCCATGGGGGGTGCTCCGTGTTTGTGCTGGGATCATAGAGCCGACCGCAGGCCTTGTCGCGGCCTTGCCCGGGGGCAGGTTCTGCAGAAAGCCAAGCGCTTCTTTTTGGAAAAAGAAGCAAAAACTTTCATCCATGGATGCCGTTATGAACTTCGAATGAATGATCGCATCGTCAAGCCTGGCGTGGTGCGGAATTCGGTTGGCCTGGCAGCACCCTCGTCGGCGGCGATGAACACAAAACGAGCGTCATCGAGGATATAACTAGCGGGCAGGCGCTTGCCGGCATCTGGCCCGATGGCGTCGATCCAGGTGATTGATCTGGGTTCGGTCCCGGCGTCGAGTTCAAATGTTCCTTCAAGCAACACCTCACCTTCCGCCGTCGTCACCGAAAAGCGGTTGCCGATGATGCTGGTCTTTGCGCCCGGTGCTCCATGCGCATCCGGCGGATTGAGGACACCGTCTTCCTCGAACGATACCTGCTCCCATGTGCCTTGGAGCATCGCCAAGTCATCGGCCGATCGACCGTTCGCCGCCTTTCCCATCTAGGCACAACGCCAAGCGGATAAAAGTTTTTTGGTTCTTTTTTTCAAAAAAGAACAAGCACTTCTTTTTGAAAAAA
>JANXSA010000285.1 GCA_025352915.1 Rhodospirillales bacterium
CTGCCTGAAGGCCTCGACGCCCCCCTCTCCCCGAAGGCGCTTAAACGAATGGGGGTCTGGGGCCTCGGGCTCCAGCGGGTCCAGGGCAGAGCCCTGGCCTTGCTTGCCTACCCGGCCGCGCGGGCGATGCGGGTGCGCGCGCCGCGGGTCAGGACGATGCGTTCGTTGGGTTGGAAGCTTTCTTCGTTGGTTTGCACCACCGAGATGGTTTGGCCGTTATCTTCGCGGATGATGAATTCCATCGCTTGCCCGGTGCTGAGCGATCCTTCCGCGGCGCTGCCGGCCAGACCGCCGACGATGGCGCCGCCGATCGCGCCCAGGATGCGCATGCGCGGGTCGCCGCCGATGAAGCTGCCGGCGGTGGCGCCGGCCGCGGCACCGCCGAAGGTGCCGACGCCGGTCTGCCCGCCCTGGATGGTGACCGGCCGCATCGAGACGATCACGCCGTAGCTGACCTGCGCCGAGCGGCCGATATCGGCGCCGGTATAGGTGGTGTTGGTGTTGCGCGGGGCGCAGGCGCTCACGCCCAGGAGCGCCACCAGGCCGAGGACGGGGATCAGGGAGCGGGTCATTATGGCCATCTTCGGTCTCCTCTGCGGCGGCCTCGTGTATCACGATCGGGACTGCTGCGCATCTTCTGCCGGTGATTTGCGGCGGCAAGAGGGCGTTCGCAAGCTTGCCTTCAACCGGGCCTTGCGATAAGGACTTAGCTTGGTTTGCTGTGATTGACGCTTAACGGAAGCCTCCAGGCACCCGGCCCCATTGGCCCGGCTTCCCGGGTGCCAGTGTCGGAGATCGTGCCGTATGCCGTTCCCAGGCTTGTCTCCGGCGACCTTGCGGCTCACGCTCTGCCTTGCGGCTGTCGGCATGCTGGCGGCGTGTTCCTCATCCAAGACCCATGTCGCGCGCACCTCCAGCGAATACGCCGCCCGGGCGCGCGGCGACTATGCCCCGCCGGGTCCGCCGAGCGACCCCTGGGGCCCGTATATTTCCAAGGCATCGGCCCGGTTTGACGTGCCGGAGCGCTGGATCCGCGAGGTCATGCGCGTCGAATCCGGTGGCCAGATGTATCAGGGCGGCCGCCTCACCACCTCGGGCGCCGGCGCCATGGGGCTGATGCAGGTGATGCCGGGCACCTATGAGGAGCTGCGGGCGCGCCACAACCTGGACGACGACCCGTTCCACCCGCACGACAACATCATGGCCGGCACCGCCTATATCCGCGAGATGTATGACCTGTACGGCGCGCCGGGCTTCCTGGCCGCCTACAATGCCGGCCCGCGCCGCTTCGAGGACTACGCCATCCGCAACCGCGGCCTGCCGAACGAAACCCGGCGCTACGTCGCCAAGATCGCGCCGAACATCGCCGACCACCGTCCGCAGCGCGAGTCCGACGCCGCGGTGCTGGCGATGTATCAGATCCCGTCCGACATCCCCGCCGGCCCGCGCTATCCGCGTGGCGGCCAGCCCGGCCCGGTGGCCCTGGCCCAGGCAACCCCTGGCCGCATCGAGCGCGCCGACGCCAGCGTGATGGCAACCAACCTGCCGCCGCCTGCTCCGCCCGCCTTTGCACCGCGCCCGATGACCGTGGCAATGGCCCCGCCGCCCGCCGCGCGCGGCTTCTCGCTGATCTCGCCCGCCGTCGCCGGCAGCCTCGCCGCCCGCCCCGTCGCCGCCGGCACCTCCGGCCCCTGGGCGATCCAGGTCGGCGCCTTTGCCAGCGAGGGTCTGGCGCGTGCCGCCGCCGAGGCCGCCCGTGGCCAGGCGCGCGATGTCCTCGCCAGCGCCCGCCCCGCCGTCGGTGCCGCCCGCGTCGGCAGCGGCACGCTGTATCGCGCCCGCCTCGCCGGCTTGTCGCGCGAGGCGGCGATGCAGGCCTGCGAAAAACTGGCCCGCAGCCGTGGCGCCTGCATCGTGCTGTCGCCGGACGCGCAATCCTAGCGCCACCCGGCTGACAGGGACGGGATCTTGCCCGCGCCGGGTTGCGGCCATCTGCCGCCGGCGGCATGATCGCGGCGCTTGCGGTCGGCGTCGTCGGCGCCAGGCTGCACCGGGAGAGCGAACTTCATGACAACAAACAGCCAGGCCCGCTTCGCCAGCTTGACAGGCATGCTGGCGCCGCAATCGGTTGCCATGCTCGGCGCCTCCGCCGACGCCACCCGCATCGGCGGCCGCCCGATCGCCTATATGCTGGCACAGAATTTCGCCGGCCGACTCTACCCGGTGAACCCTCGACGAAACGAGGTCCAGGGCCTTAAGGCCTACCCGAACGTCGCATCGCTGCCCGAAG
>JANXSA010000299.1 GCA_025352915.1 Rhodospirillales bacterium
TTTTTGCTTCTTTTTTCAAAAAGAAGCGCTTTCTTTTTTGAAAAAAAGAAACAAAAAACTTTTATCCACTTGATCCACCGCAATGCCGGCAGCGCCCGCTGGTGGCATGATGATCGCGGAGGTACCACCATGTCCGAGACCATCCCGCAAACCGCCGCCGATGTGATGACCCGCGAGGTCGTCACCGTTGCGCCCGATGCCACCCTGCGTCAGGCCGCCCGCCTGATGACTAGGCACGCCATCTCCGCCCTGCCGGTGGTCAAGGCCGGAATCGTCATCGGCCTGGTCAGCGAAACCGACCTGCTCTCGCCCGGCACCACCCCCGCCGCACCAGCCGACTGGTGGCTGCATCACCTCGCCGGCGAAGCGGAACTGGCGCCAGAATACATGGCAGCCCTGCGCGATGCCGGCCGCAGCGTCGGCCAGATCATGCAACCGGACCCGATCTGGGTGCCACCCGACGCCAAGCTGCCCGATGTCGCCCGCCTCATGGCCCGCGAAGGAATCCGCCGCGTCCTGGTGCTGCGCGACGGCGCCCTGGCCGGCATCGTCTCGCGCCGGGATCTCGTCCGCGCCTTCGCCCAGGCACCCCGAAGCTGACAAAAGGAAGCGCTTCTTTTTGAAAAAAGAAGCAAAAACTTTCATCCACAAGAATCGTCTCTCCCCTCGCGCTCGGGCGGGCCGAGAAGCGGACCGACGAGGGGGGCTCTCGCACCGCAGAGCATTACAAAAAATTCATAAAAATCCCGTAGCTTCTCCCGCTTGAGTTAGTTATTAAATGTCACATGATCCCCAACACTCCCCCGCTGAGCGCGCAAATCGCGACGCTCCGCCTGGCCGTCCCTTCGGGGACGGCCGGGGAGAACCGTGGGCTCTATAATTACCTTATAGAAATGATCTTCGCCTGCCTGAATCGCCTCTTCACCCGGCTGGAACAGGTGGTCCAGCTTTGGCAGGACGGCGCCCATCCCATCGCCAATCCCGCCCAGCGCGAATCCGCCCGCCAGACGCGCGGCCCGTCGGTGCCCCGGCGCCGTTACCCGCGCTCCCGCACCGCGCGCCCGTCCACCCAATCCACGCCCAATCCCGATCGCGCCATCCGGGCCGCCCGTCCCGCCTTGCGCCCCGCGTGCCATCTCAAAGCCAGCCCGCGCCCTCCCATCCGCGCCACCCACGACCCCCCGCCGCCCAGACTCTCGAAAACCACAATTCTCGGCGGTGCGTTAGCACGCCCACATTGTTCCGATATCGAAATAAAATGCTTAACTTAAGCAGTAAGGTCCAGGGGCTTGGCCCCTGGCGGGTCCGGGCAGCGCCCGGCCTTGCTTACGCCACCAGCGCCGACCGCTCCGCACTCGCCCGCGCCCAAGCCGCCGCCGCGTTTTCGTCGAACAGCTCGGTCAGCTTTTTCATCATCGTGCCGCCGAGTTCCTCGGCATCCACGATCGTCACCGCCCGGCGATAGTACCGCGTCACATCATGCCCGATGCCGATGGCGATCAACTCCACCTGGTCGCGGTTTTCGATCTCGCGGATCACTTCGCGCAGGTGCTTCTCCAGGTAGTTGCCCGGATTGACCGACAGCGTGCTGTCATCCACCGGCGCCCCATCCGAGATCACCATCAGGATGCGCCGATGCTCCGGCCGGTGCAGCAGCCGGCGATACGCCCACTGCAACGCCTCGCCGTCGATATTCTCCTTCAGCAACCCCTCGCGCAGCATCAGCCCAAGGTTCTTGCGCGAACGGCGCCACGGCGCATCGGCCGATTTGTAGATGATGTGCCGAAGGTCATTCAGCCGCCCGGGATTGCGCGGCTTGCCATCGGCCACCCAACGCTCCCGCGCCTGTCCGCCCTTCCACGCCCGGGTGGTAAAGCCCAGCACCTCGGTCTTGACCGCACAGCGCTCCAGCGTCCGGCTCAGGATATCGCCGCACATCGCCGCCACCGTGATCGGCCGCCCGCGCATCGACCCAGAATTGTCGATCAGCAGCGTCACAATGGTATCGCGGAATTCGGTATCCCGCTCGCGCTTGAACGACAGCGACAACATCGGATTGGTCACCACCCGCGCCAGCCGCCCGGCATCCAGGATGCCTTCGTCCAGGTCGAAATCCCACGACCGTGTCTGCTGCGCCATCAGCTTGCGCTGCAACCGGTTGGCCAGCTTCGAGACCACCCCCTGCAAGTGCTGCAATTGCTGATCCAACTGCTGCCGCAGCCGTCCCAATTCCTCGGCGTCGCACAAATCCTCGGCGTCCACCTCCTCATCGAAAGCGCGGACATACGGCTTGTATTGGTTCTCGTTATCGGCCAGCGGCTTGTCGCGCCGTGGCTGCGGCCCACCGGGCTTGTCGTCGCCCTCGGCGGCGGTCGCCTCTTCCTCGGAGTCGTCCGCCCCATCATCGTCGGCGGCTTCGCCCTCCATCTCCTCGGGCTGGGCGCCCAGCATGGACTCGCTCTCGCTGTCCGACTGGCCTTCGCTGTCCTGCGAATTGTCCTGCTGGCCGGACTGCTCGCCGCCATCCTCGCCGTCATTCTCGTCGTTCTCGTCGGCATCCACCTCGGCCTCGGCCAGGTCCATCGCCGCCAGCAGCTTGCGCGCCGCCCGAGTGAACTTCACCTGGTCCTCGACGGCATTGGCCATCTCGTCCAACGCCGCATCGGCACCCTCGCCAAGCGTATCGCGCCACAGATCGAGCACCTTGGCCACCGCCGGCGGGCTCGGCTCACCCGACATGCGCTCGCGCGCCAGCAATGCCAGCGCCTGATGGATCGGCAACTGATCGCGGCGGGTCATCCGGTCGAAGCCCTCGGCCTCGCACTCTTCTTGCAACCGCGCCCGCAAATTACTGGCCACGCCCGACATGAACTTCGAGCCAACCACCTCGACGCGGGCCTGTTCGATGGCGTCGTAGGCGTCTTTCGCCTCGCGGCGGGCGGGCATGCGGGCGTTGTGGATCACGTCGTCGTGGTGGCGCAGCCGCAGGGCGAGGCTGTCGGCGGCGCCGCGCAGCTTGGCCATCTCCTGCGCCGGCAGGGCGCGGGTTGGCAGCGGCAGGCGGGCGCGCTTGCCGGCCAGGCCGGAGGGGCCCGGCTGGAACGCTACTTGCACTTCGTTGTTCTGCGCAATCGCACGCAACACGCCAGCGGTGGCGCGTTTGAACTCCTCGGCACGCGTATTGTCCTTGGATCCCGAACCGCTACCGCTCATCGCCGCCTCGCTCGCTCAAATCATCCCGGCGGATCGCTCCGCCGGGTCGCAGATATGGGACGAAACGCCAATCAGCGCTTCATGAACGCCCCGGTAGCCACCTCGGCATTGAAGCAGCGCTGGTAATACTCGGCCACCGTCTGCCGCTCGGCCTCGTCGCACTTGTTCAGGAACGAGAGCCGGAAGGCAAAGCCGACATCGCTGAAGATGCGCGTATTCTCGGCCCAGGTGATCACCGTGCGCGGCGACATCACGGTCGAGATATCCCCGTTGATGAACCCGGCGCGGGTCAGATCGGCCAGCGCCACCATGCTCTCGATCTGTTTCTTCATCTTGGTGTCGGAGGCATCAACGCCCATCTTCGCCATCACGATCTCAACTTCCTGGCCATGCTGCAGGTAGTTGAGGGTCGCGACGATGTTCCAGCGGTCCATCTGGCCCTGGTTGATCTGCTGCGTGCCGTGATACAGCCCCGTCGTATCCCCCAGCCCGACCGTGTTGGCGGTCGAGAAAAGTCGAAAACTGCGATGCGGCCGGATCACCTTGTTCTGGTCCAGCAGGGTCAGCTTGCCCTCCACTTCGAGAACACGCTGGATCACGAACATGACATCGGGCCGGCCGGCGTCGTACTCGTCGAACACCAGGGCGCAGGGGTGCTGCAAGGCCCAGGGCAGGATGCCCTCACGGAACTCCGTGATCTGCTTGCCGTCCTTCAGGACGATCGCGTCCTTGCC
>JANXSA010000309.1 GCA_025352915.1 Rhodospirillales bacterium
CGGCCGGCCGGCGCGGCGGTGGCGGCGGCACGGTGCTGGCCTGGGCCGGCGATACCGGCGCGCTGGCCCGCCGCCCGCGGACCAACCTTGCCGCGCATGGGCTGGCTATCGACGGGCCGGTTCGGCTGCCGGGCGAGTATCCGCCGCGTACCATCGGCTTTCGCTACTGGGCCACCGCCGAGGCGCTCAGCAGGGCGGCTGGTGTCTGGTGGGCGGCCATCGGGCCCCTGATTCCTTGGCGTGGCGGTACTCGGAGCGGGGGGCAGCGGCTGCGGGCGCAACTGGGCGCCTGGTGCCAAGGCCATATACGACCGCGCCACGATCCGCCTTGGCGCCGCTGCGACGCCGGACACAGCATATCGCGCACTGGGCTGTGCCGTGCTCGACATGCTACGGCCGGAGCTATGGGATGTCGCTACGCCGGAGGCGGATGCGCTGTATGCTGCCTTTGCCGAGGCCACCGCCCAGCTCGCAGCACTGGCGGCTTGCGGGCAGACGGTCAGCACGATGGAACGCGGCAGCCCGGATGGCTTCTCCGGTGCTTTTGCATCGACCGTCCGCGCCCTGGTCACGAGCCGATCTGGCGCAACCCTCCCCGGCGCGAGCGAAGACAACCTCCGCCAGGCCGCCCGCGCCGCCGCGCGCCTGATGGTTATCGCCGCCCGTCGCGTGCCGGTGGCACCCAACCTGCTGGCCCAATTCGCCGCCGAGCTTGTCGTTGCCGCGGCGGTCGATGCCGGGCCGGAGCTGGCCGCGAAGCTGCGCGGGCAGTTTGCCGCCCATGGCCTGCTGGCCCGCGTCCCTGCGCTGGATCACTACGACCCGCACGAGGCGGAGGACGGCACAGAAATCCCGCCGGAGCGCCACGCCTTGCCCTGGGTCGCGGTGACGGCACCGGGTCTGGCCTTGCCGCTGTTGCTCTGTCCGGCCAGCCAGCAGCCGCGCCTGTTCGCCGCCCCGCCCCGGGCGCCGATGGCACGCCCCAGGACCCGCTCGCGCCGCTCGCCGAAGCCCGCCGCCATGCGGAGGCCCTGACCCGCATGGGCCTGGTTGTACAGCCACGCATCGGCCGGGCCGCGCGCAGCGCATCAGGCACCAATCGCCATGCCACCCACCTCCTAATTGATGACGGCCGCGCCCTGCGGCTGGTGCGCCAGCGGATCGTGGTGGCCTGAACCACCTTCGCGCGCCAGCCGCCAAGGACTCCCAGGCCGGCTTGCCATGGCGTGGTGCGTTTGCGGCCGGGGAGCAGCCGTATACAGTGCGACGATGGCGCGCAAAAATGCCCCCCAGGCGACCCCGGACGAGACCATGACCACCGCCGCCATGTTGGCGCGGCTAGTGGCGTTCGACACCACAAGTTGCAACTCGAATCTAGCGCTTGTCGATTTCGTGCGCGCCTGGCTGGACCGGCATGGCGTGCCTTATCGCATCTGCACCAACGCCGCGGGCGACAAGGCCAACATCCACGCCATCATCGGCCCAAACAGCGCGGGCGGCATTGCACTGTCGGGGCATGTCGACACCGTGCCGGTCGAGGGGCAGACATGGAGTGCCGATCCGTTCACCCTGCGTGCCGCGGGCGGCAAGTTGTACGCGCGCGGGGCGGCCGACATGAAGGGGTTTGTCGCCGCCTGCCTTGCCGCGGTGCCGGACCTCACGGCGCGAAAATTGGCCCGGCCGATTCACCTGTTCATCACCCACGACGAAGAAACCGACATGGCCGGCGCGCGCGAGCTGGTCGAGGACCTGGCCGCCAGCGGCCTCTCGCCCGCCATGTGCATCGTTGGCGAGCCCAGCTTGATGCAGCCGATCCTGGGCCACAAGGGCCGCCTGGCGTTGCGTGTGATCGCGCGCGGCAAGCCGGGCCATTCCAGTGAACCGGCGAAAGGGGTGAACGCCATCGCGGCCGCCGCCGAGGCCATTGCCTACCTGAGCGCCGAGGCCAGGCGCTTTGCCGCCGAAGGGCCGTTCGATGCGAGTTTCGACCCGCCGCACACCACCGCGCATGTCGGCACCATCGAGGGCGGTGCGATCCTGAACATCATCCCCGAACGTTGTGAATTCACCATGGAATGGCGCACGATTCCGAGCGATGATTTCTTCGCGCAAGTTGAACGATTGCGGGCCCATGTCACCGCGGCGATCGAACCGGCGATGAAGGCCGTGGATGGAAATTGCGGATTTACGCTTGAGGTGATGAACTGGATCCCCGGACTGCGCCTGCCTAGCGAGCATGCGCTGGCCGATCTGGTCAAGCAGGTCACCGGCGCCAATGCGACGGGCTATGTCAGCTATGGCACCGAGGGCGGGCTGTACGAGCAGGCCGGCATTCCCACCATCGTCTGTGGCCCAGGGGCGATCGCCCAGGCGCACCAGCCGGATGAGTGGATCGCGCAGTCGCAGCTTGATGCCTGCGACGCTTTTATCCGCCGCCTCGCCGACCGGCTCGTCGGCTGAAGCCATTCATGGTCAGGGCGCCAGCATGACCGGAGCCGAAGCCAGCGGCACGCCGCTGACCGCGTTGCCCAGCTTTGCGGTGCGGATCGCGCGGCCGGATCTTGCGCCGTGGCGCGCCGGCAACACCGGCATTCCCGGATTCACCAGCCACGCGGCCGAGCCCGCCGGGCCGCACGTACTGTTGCTGGCGCTGATGCACGGTAACGAATACGCCGGCGCCATCGTGCTCGACCGGCTGCTGCGCACGAAACTGCGTCCGCTGCGCGGGCGGTTGACCTTCGGCTTCGTCAACCTCGCCGCCTTCGATGCGTTCGACGTCGACAACCCCACCGCCAGCCGCTTTGTCGACGAGGATCTCAACCGGCTCTGGGAGCCGGCCGTACTTGGCGGCCCGCGCCAATCGCTCGAACTGGTCCGGGCGCGCGAAATCTACCCGGCGGTCGCGGCCGCCGATGTGGTGCTGGATCTGCATTCGATGCTGTGGCCATCTGATCCGTTGATCCTGTGCGGCGCCACACAGCGCGGCCGAAGCTTGGCTACGGCCATCGGCAGCCCTGGACTGGTGGTTGCCGATCGCGGCCATACGAGCGGGTCCCGCCTGATCGACCATCCCCGCTTTGCCGGCGAAACCGAGCAAGCCTGCGCCCTGTTGGTCGAGGCTGGGCAGCATTGGGAGCCGTCAGCCGTTGATATGGCTGCCGCCAGCATTGGCGGGTTGTTGCGCCATCTCGGGCTCGTCCGCAACCACCCTGCCCTGCCGCCGCCATCCGCGCCGCCGCGGCGCAGCGCCGAAGTCACGACGGTTGTTACCGCCAGCACCGGCAGCTTTGCCTTCGTCCGCGCCTTTCGCGGTGGCGAGATCATCGCACGCCGCAACACCCTGCTGGCCCTGGACGGCACCACGGAAATCCGTACGCCGCATGACCAGTGCTTGTTGGTGATGCCTAGCCTGCGGCCCGGGCGAGGGCATACGGCGGTTCGGTTGGCGCGGTTTGTTGGGTGAAGGCAAGGTGCAGGAAGGCTCTTCTTTTTGTGAACAAAAAGAAGCAAAAAAACTTTATCCGATGGCGCTGGGCAAATTGATGGGAAGCTCAGATCGTTCGCGATGACAGCGGGAAGGCAAATGGATGAAGTTTTTTTGCTTCTTTTTGTTCATCGCTCGGCTTTTGCGCGCTCCAGGTTCCCGCTACCTGCCTTGCCATTTGGCCGGGCGTTTTTCCATGAAGGCGGTTCGGCCTTCGCGGTAGTCGGCGCTGTCGAAGCAGGCCAGGATCGCGGCGTCCACGGCGGCGCGGTTGCGTTGGCTTTCGGCTGCCATCACGGCGTTGACCGTCAGCTTGGTGGCGCGCAGGGAGAGGGGGGCGTTGGCCGAGATTGTCTTGGCGAGTTCCAGGACGGTATCGGTCAGCTCCTCGTCCGGGACCACCCGATTGACCAGGCCGACGCGTTGAGCCTCCATCGCGTCCATGCGGTCGCCGGTCATGATGATCATGCGGGCATGCGCCTGGCCGACCAGGGAAATCAGGCGTTCGATCATTTCGAAGCTGTAGGCGATGCCGAGCCTGGCCGCCGGGATGCCGAACTGGGCGCTGTCGCCGGCGATCCGCAGGTCGGCCTGCATGGCGATGCCGAGGCCGCCGCCGAGACAGAAGCCGCGGATGCAGGCGATCACCGGCTTGGGGAAGGCCGCCAGCTTGGCCCGGCCGGTGCTGGTCAGGCGGTCGTATTCGAGTTGGGCATTGCCGTCGGCGCGGGTTTGTTCGAATTGGCTGATATCGGCGCCGGAGACGAAGGCCTTGGTGCCGGCGCCGGTCATCACCACGGCGCGGATGGCGTCGTCGGCGCCGAACGCATCGAGGATTTCCGACAGGCCCTGCCACATCGCGACCGACATGGCATTGCGTTTTTCAGGCTGGTTGAAGGTGATCAGCCCGACCCCCTCCGACACCTCGGCCAGCATTTTGCCGGCGGCGTAGCTGGTGGTCATACGATGCCCCTGTGCTTCATGTCGGCCAGCTCGGCGTCGCTGTAGCCCAGGCCACGCAGCACCTCCATCGTGTGCTCGCCGGCATCCGGGGTGGCGCTGCGGATGGTCTTCGGGTGGCCGACCAGGTTGATCGGCGAGGCCACCACCTCCTTGGTGCCTAGGCGGGGATGGGCGACCGGCGTCGCCATCTTCAGGTGCTGGACCTGCGGGTCGGCGAAGACGCGGTCAATGGTGTTGATCGGACCGCACGGGATGCCGGCGGCCTCAAACAGCTCGATCCAATGCTCGGAGGGTTTGGTGCGGGTGATGTCGCTGATCGCGGCATTGATGTTCTTGCGGTCGGCACTGCGGCCCTTCTGGGTCGACCAGGCAGGCGTGGCCTTCCACTCCGGGTGGCCGATCGCTTCGGCGAAACGGTCCCACAGGCGGCCGGAGCTGGCGGCGATGTTGATGAAACCGTCGGCGGACGGGAAGGCGCCGGTGGGAATACCAGTCGGGTGGTCGTTGCCGGCCTGGCCGGCGACCTCGCCATCGAACAGCCAGCGCGTCGCCTGGAAGTCCAGCAGGAAGACCTGGGTCTCCAGCAGCGACGTGGTCACCCAGCGGCCCACACCGGTCGCCTCGCGCTCGTACAGACCCATCATGATGCCCATTGCCAGCAGCGTGCCGGCACACAGGTCGTCGATCGGGATCCCGACGCGCATCGGCCCGCGGCCGGGTTCACCGGTGATCGACATCAGCCCGCCCATGCCCTGGGCGATCTGGTCCACGCCGGCGCGCAGGCCATACGGGCCGTCCTGGCCAAAGCCGCTGATGCTGCCGTAGACAATGCGCGGATTGACCGCCTTGACGTCGTCGTAGCTGACCTTCAGCCGGTGCTTTACCGCCGCGCGCATGTTCTCCACGACGACATCGGCCGTCGCCGCCAGCTTCATGAATGCGCCGTGCCCTTCCGGTGTTTTGAGGTCCAGGTGAATCGCCTTCTTGTTGCGATGCAGGTTCTGGAAATCGAACCCGTCCCGGTTGCCGGCGATGTCCTCGCCGCTGGCCGGCGGCTCGATGCGGATCACATTGGCCCCCCAATCCGCCAGATGCCGCACGCATGTCGGCCCGGCACGAGCCAAGGTGAGGTCGAGCACCGTAATCCGCGACAGCGGTAGCTTGGCGTCGCTTTTGATCACAGGCGCAAAGTCGTCGGCCATGGTCAATCCCCTCGATCCAGTTGACATGATGATCGGCCGGATGACGGCGCCACTCAAGGCCCCGCGCCAGCACGACAACATGCGAATGAAAGTTTTTGCTTTTTTTTCAAAAAGAAGTGCTTATTTTTTCGGAAGAAAAAGCCAAAAGGCTTTCGTCTGCTTGGCATGGTGCGGGGCGTCGTGGTGCCGGGCGTCGTGGTGCGGGGCGTGGCGCTCGGGATTGTTGGAATACTCATGGACGACGCCGATCTTGCCTTAGTCATCGCGCTGGATTGCTCGGCCAGCGTCTCGCTGGAGAGCTTTGGGCTAATGGCCAGCGGCTGTGCGGCCGGGTTGCGGGATGAGGCGGTGGTGGCCGGGCTGCTGGGCGGCCCGCTGGGCGCCAGCCTGTGCGCGCTGATGATCTGGTCAGGTCCGGGGGCGCAGGAGGTAATGGTGGAATGGACCCGGTTATCCTCGCCCGATGCGCTGGCTGCCTTTGCCGACGAGGTCGAGAATGTTCCCCGCACCATCCGGGCGGGGGCGACGGCGATCGGCGATGCGTTGCGCGCCTGTGAGGCCCTGTTGCTTGCCGCGCCGGCGGGTGTGAGCCGGGTGGTGATCGACATGGTCGGAGACGGCAAGTCGAACCAGGGCATTTTGCCGGCCGGGGTGCGCGATCGGCTGGTAGCGGGCGGGGTGACGGTCAACGGACTGTGCGTCCTGCATGACGAACCCGACCTGCTTGCCCATTATCAGGCCGAAGTGATCGGCGGCGCCGGCGCCTTTGCGATGACCTGTGCGGATTTTTCTGAATTCGCCGAAGCGATGCGCCAGAAGCTGCGGCGGGAGATCATCGCATCAGCCGGCTTGGCACAGCGACAGGTTAGCCGCCGGTAACACTCATATGCCGCGCCACCGCCGGCCGGTTGTGATTGCGGTCGATGATGAAGTCGTGGCCCTTCGGCTTACGCGCGATCGCAGCAACGATGGCAGCGTCCAGTTCATCGTCGCTGGCACCGCTGCGCAGGACGCGGCGGAAATCGGCGGAATCATCCTGGCCCAGGCACATGTAGAGTGTGCCGGTGCAGGTCAGGCGCACCCGGTTGCAGCTTTCGCAGAAATTATGGGTCATTGGCGTGATGAAGCCGATGCGTCGGCCGGTCTCGGCGACGGTGTAATAGCGGGCCGGGCCGCCGGTGACATAATCGGTGTCTTCCAGCGTCCAGTTCTTGCGCAGATTTGTCCGCACCGTCGACAGCGGTAGGTACTGGTCGGTGCGGTCGCCGTCGATTTCGCCGAGTGGCATGGTCTCAATCAAGCACAGGTCGAATCCATGCTCGCCGCACCAAGCCAGCATTGAATCGAACTCGTCTTCGTTCACGCCCTTCATCGCCACTGCGTTGATCTTGATGGCCAGCCCGGCGGCGCGGGCAGCAAAGATGCCGTCCAGCGTCTTTTCGATCTTGCCCCAGCGGGTCATGGCAGCGAATTTTTCCGCGACCAGCGTGTCCAGGCTGACGTTGATCCGCCGCACCCCTGCCCGCACCAGGGTTTCGGCATGTTTGGCCAGTTGGGTGCCATTGGTGGTGACCGTCAGCTCTTGCAGGCCACCTGGTTGGCCCAGCCGCGCGCCGAGGCTCTGCATCAGCCGCATCACGTCGCGCCGGACCAGGGGTTCGCCTCCGGTGATGCGGATTTTGCTGGTGCCCAGCCGGATGAATGCAGCGCACAGCCGGTCAAGCTCTTCCAGGGAAAGGATTTCCGCTTTTGGCAGAAAGGTCATGTCCTCGGACATGCAATATACGCAGCGAAGGTCGCAGCGGTCAGTCACCGAGACACGCAGGTAGGTGATAGGTCGGCCGAACGGATCGATCATGCGCGCAACCTGACGAGGCAGTGGGGGGTTATTCACCGTTGGATATAACGCACTGTCGGCCCTTCCTGCTTGGCGCGCAAGGCCGGGAGCGTGGCGGGGGGCAAGAGACGCCGCAAAGACCTCGCCATGAGGAGAAGATTAACCGGGGGTTTACCGGAATACGAGAAAAGACGGCTGTATGAGGGCACGTTCACGACCGCCCCCGCCTACTCCGCGTCCGACTGGCCAGGAAAGCATCGGCTAATGCCGGAGCGCGGCAATTCCGCGGAATCATCTCGCAGCATTTTGGAGTCCGGATCGGTTTCATTCAGCGGCGCATTTTCGTTGACGATGGTTATAGACATGCCGGACCACTCCGCGTAATTAAATCGTGATTTCCTCGTTCCATTCGCGTGTGATGTCACGAGAACTCCAAACTGACTGGAAGAGCGGCTAATCATGAGGGGGCGACAGAAATCCGTGGATGCATTGTTTTTGGCTGAAACTTTGGCATCGCGACTGTGCCACGACCTCAGCGGGGAGGTGAATGCGCTGGCCGGCGCCGTCGAGGAAATGCGTGACAGCGCTTGCCCCGATCGTGATGCCATCGAGCTGGCGAACGACGCCTGCGAAGCCTTGGTCCGCCGCTTGCGGCTGGCCCGCGCCGCCTGGGGCGGGCTGGGCGGCCCAATGGGGATGGAGGAATGGCGCACGATCGTCGACTTCATGCCGCGGCGCGGGGTGACGCTGGCGCTGGACGGGGTCAGCGAAGCGGGATTTTTCGCCCCTGCGGCCGCGCGCCTGACCCTCAATGTCTTGCTGCTGGCAACCGAGTCCCTGCCTGCGGGCGGGGTGGTCGAGGTCAGCGGCAAGCCTGAGCGCGACTTGCTGGTGCGTATCCGCGGGCCCCGCGCCGCCTGGCCGGCCGGGATGGCGGGGATGATGGCCGACCCGGCAGAGGCGGTCGACCATCTCCGCCGCATCGACGCCATGGCCGCCGCGAGGACGCTCCAGGCGGCACTGACCGCGCTGATTGCCCATGCGACCGGTCAACGCATCAGCTTTCTGCTTGGGCCGCACGCGGAAGATGCTCCGCCATTGTTTGTGGCGCTGGTGCCGGTGCCGTAACCGCGCGGCCGCGCAGGCAACTACCCCGCTGACCGATGCGCGACGGCCGAAATTGCGCAAAGTCCGGCAAAAGCCACGCATCTTTACCGTTTCTTCGCTCCAGCCCCCGCACTGTGCCCTCCAACACGCGCGCCCCCTGCCCTGCCTCAGGGCTTGATGGATTGGTTGCCGCGCGGATGAAGGCACGGAGTGACGGATGGACGACCTGCTAGCCGACTTCCTCACCGAGACCAGCGAAAGCCTCGCCGAGCTCGATACCGCACTCGTTAAGCTTGAGCGCACCCCGAATGACGAGGAAACCCTCTCGCTGATCTTTCGCATGGTTCACACGATCAAGGGCACGTGCGGATTCCTCGGCCTGTCACGCCTGGAGCGCGTTGCACATGCGGCCGAGAATGTGTTGGGCCGGGTACGAGATAAGGTTCTCAAGGTCACTCCGGAGAACATCACCACGATTCTCGCGGCGCTGGATTGCATCAAGCAGATTGTCGCGGCGCTGGCCGCCACCGCGCACGAGCCAACCGGGGACGATACCATCCTGATCGCGGCGCTAGACGCCGCTGCCGAGGGGCGTGTGCTGACCGCAGCCAAAGCACCCGCGGTCGTCGCGGCACCGGCATCCGCTCCGGCTGCACCGCCCGCTATTGCACCGCCCGCTATTGCGGCAACCACCGTGGCGGATCTGCCAATCACGCCGGAGCCGATTTCAGCACCCGCTGCAACGCCACCGATGCCCGAGCCCGTTGCCGAATCCGCCGGTCCCGATACTCCCGCTGCCGATGCGCAGATTGGCCCGCAGACGATCCGCGTCGGCGTCGACGTGCTTGAAGACCTGATGACCCTGGTCAGCGAATTGGTGCTCACCCGCAACCAGCTATTGCAGCTAGCCCGGATGCATGAGGCGCAAAGCGACGAAACCAGCGGCTTCACCGTGCCGTTGCAGCGGCTGTCGCACATCACGTCCGACCTGCAGGAAGGCGTCATGAAGACGCGCATGCAGCCGATCGGCAACGCCTGGCAGAAATTGCCGCGTCTGGTGAGGGATCTTGCGCGCGACGTGGACAAGCGGATCGAACTGGTGATGCGCGGGGCGGAGACCGAGCTCGACCGCCAGGTGCTGGAACTGATCAAGGACCCGCTGACCCACATGGTCCGCAACTCCGGCGATCACGGTCTGGAAAAGGCCGAGGCGCGCCGCGCCGCCGGCAAGCCGGAAACCGGGCGCATCACATTGAACGCCTATCACGAGGGCGGGCACATCATCATCGAGGTCGCCGACGACGGTGCCGGCCTGCATATCGATCGCATTCGTGCCAAGATCCTGTCCAAGGGACTGGCCAGCGATGGCGAACTGGCCGCCATGAGCGGCGCCGACATCCAACGCTTCATCTTCCACGCTGGCTTTTCGACCGCCGCCCAGGTTACCGCCGTGTCCGGCCGCGGCGTCGGCATGGATGTGGTGAAGACCAATATCGAGAAGATCGGTGGCACCATCGACCTGAAGTCGGAGGCAGGTCGCGGCACAACCTTTACCATCAAGATCCCGCTGACCCTGGCCATCGTCTCCGCCCTGATTGTCGAGGCTGGTGGCGAGCGCTTTGCCATTCCGCAGATCAGCGTGGTCGAACTGGTGCGCGCCCGCCTCAGCGCGGACGGGCAGGACAGCACCACGCCGGTGGTGGAACATATCCAGGGCACGCCGGTGCTGCGCCTGCGCGACCAGTTGCTGCCGCTGGTCAACCTGACCGACCTGCTGGCGCTGAGCAGCTCCAAGCTGACCAGCGCAAGCCCTGGGCATGCCGAGCACAGCGTGCATGTCGTGGTGGCACAAGTCGGCTCCGCCCTGCTCGGCATCATCGTCGACCGCGTCTTCGACACCGAGGAGATCGTGGTGAAGCCGGTGGCACCGATCCTGCGCCATATCACCATGTTCAGCGGCAATACCATCCTGGGTGACGGCTCTGTGATCATGATCCTGGACCCGAACGGCATTGCACGGGCGACCGGCGTGGCCGGTTCCTCTGGCGGCGACCGCGGCCGCGACAGCCGCGACGCGGCTTTGCCCAGCACCCGCTCCTATTCCAATACCGCCATGCTGCTGTTCCGCGCGGGCGGCACTGATCCGAAGGCGGTTCCACTCGGCTTGGTGGCTCGGCTGGAGGATCTGCCGCGCGACAAGATCGAGACGTCGGCCGGCCAGCCGGTCACTCAGTATCGTGGCCGCCTGATGCCGCTGGTGCCGTTCTCCGGCGCCATCAACCCGGATGCTGAACGTTACGCCGTGCTGGTGTTCACCGATGGCGATGGCAATCAGGAGCGCTGCATGGGGCTTCTGGTCGACGAGATCATCGACGTGGTCGAGGATCATCTGAACATCGAGCTGTCGGGCGATCGTCCGGGTCTGCTCGGAACCGCGGTGATCGCCGGCCGCGCTACGGATGTGATCGATATCGGCTATTGGCTGACCCAGGCCTCGCAGGACTGGTTCCGCCGCAGCGATCGGCAGGCGGGCAAAGGCGGCAATTTTCGCGCCCATATCCTGGTTGTCGAGGACAGCGACTTTTTCCGCCAGTTGCTGGTGCCGACACTGTCAGCCGCCGGGTATCGGGTCACCGCCGCCGCCGACGCCAGCGAGGCGTTGCGCCTGCGGGAGGCCGGGGTGATGTTCGATGCGGTGGTATCCGACATCGAAATGCCGGGCATCGACGGCCATGCGCTGGTCCGTCAGCTCCGCGCAGCCGGCGCATGGGCCCAGCTGCCGATGATCGCGCTGACCAGTCACACCAGCCCCGACAGGATCGATGCGGCGCGCAACGCCGGCTTCACCGATTACGTCGCCAAGTTTGAGCGCGAAGCTTTGCTCGCCAGCCTGGAACAGTGCCTGGCCGCCGTCAGCGGCGCTGGGCCCGGCGCAACTCCAGCGGGCGGGCGCCGGCTGGCGTCCGCTGCCTGATCACCTCAACAGCCCGCGAGGAACCACCATGAGCGCAAATGTTCTTGACCGTGTCGCCACGCCGGCCGCCGATGAAGGGGGCGACGACAATGCAACGTTTGTCACCTTGACGGTTGCGGACCAGCTTTGCGGCATTCCCGTGCTCGGCGTGCGCGACATTTTGGGTGCGCAGGTGATCACTCGCATTCCACTGGCATCGCGCGAGATCGCCGGCAGTCTGAACCTGCGCGGTCGGATCGTCACCGCGATCGACCTTCGCCGCCGGCTCGGGCTGGCCGACGCCGCGGCTGGGGTTGAGCGGATGTCGGTGGTTGCCGAGCAGGGCGGGGAACTTTACGCACTTCTGGTGGACCAGGTCAGTGAAGTCATGACGTTACCGGCCTCGTCATTTGAGAATAATCCACCAACCTTGCCGCCGCAGTGGTCGGAGTTCAGCGCGGGCATCTATCGCCTGCGGGACCGGTTGCTGGTGGTGCTCGACGTGGCCCGCTTGTTGTCGCTTGGTCCGACATCACCCGGAAGGGCGTGAACACTTTCGCCCAGAAGGGCGCGAATAATTTGTACGGGAGGGCGTGATGCCGACTTGTCTGGTGGTTGATGACAGCCGTGTGGTGCGCAAGGTGGCGCGGCGCATTCTCGAAGGTCATGGGTTCGAAGTGGTGGAAGCCGAAGACGGGCAGATGGCGTTGGATTCATGCCGCGTCAGAATGCCAGACAGCGTGCTCCTGGATTGGAACATGCCGGTGATGAACGGGATCGAGTTCCTCAAGGCGCTGCGCGCGGAATTCGGGCCAGGAAATCCACCCGTCCTGTTTTGCACCACGGAGAACGACATCTCGTTCATCCAGCAGGCGATCGAGCATGGTGCACAGGAATTCATCATGAAACCGTTCGACGCCGAGATCCTGATGGGCAAGTTCGCGCAGGTGGGCCTCGCTTGACCGTCATGGCGGCAACAGGAGCAGCGCCACGCCCAACCGGAACGCAGCCGCGCGCTCGGGCGGTGGCCCGGGTGATGTTGTGTGATGATTCCATCGTCATTCGTGGCGCCATCGCCCGCATGCTGGAGAGCGACCCCCATGTGCAGGTGGTCGCCCGCGTCTCCAACGGTCGCCAAGCGATCGACGAGATCACTCGCCAATCCAAGGCGGGCACGCCGGTCGACGTGGTCGTGCTGGATATTGAGATGCCGGTGATGGACGGGATGACGGCGTTGCCGCAGATCCTTGCCGCGGAACCGGGCATCCGGGTGCTGATGGCCAGCACACTGACGACCCGCGGTGCCGACATTGCGCTGCGTGCTTTGCGTCTGGGTGCCGCCGACTATGTCGCCAAGCCGAGTACGGCTGAGATTGCCAATGACAGCTTTCGCGCCGACCTGTTGGCCAAGATCAAGGGCCTGGTCCGTGTGCGGTACAGCCGCGCCGACGGCCCGCCCGTCCCTGGCAGCTCCTTGGTATTGCGTCCTGCAATGGTCCGTGCGCCACAGTTGCTCGCGATCGGCAGTTCCACCGGTGGGCCCCAGGCGCTTTTCACCCTGATGCAGGGCCTTGGCCGCAAGCTGCCGGTGCCGGTGGTACTGACCCAGCACATGCCGGCAACGTTCACGCCGATTCTCGCCGACCATCTCAACCGCCTGGACGCTATACCCTGTAGCGAGGCGCGCGATGGCGATGTGCTGGAGCCCGGACGTGCCTATCTCGCCCCCGGCGACAAGCACTTGCTGGTTGAAGGCAGCCCGGCGGCGCTGCGGGCGCGCCTGTCAGATGGGGCGGCGGAGAATTTCTGCCGGCCCTCCGTCGATCCGATGCTGCGCAGTGCGGCCCAGGCCTGTGGCGGCCGCGTACTCGTCGTGATGTTGACCGGCATGGGGCATGACGGACTTGCAGGTTCGCGCCAGGTGGTGGCCGCCGGCGGGGGCGTCATCGCCCAGGACGAGGCGAGCAGTGTTGTGTGGGGCATGCCGGGTGCGGTCGCGCAGGCCGGGCTTTGCTCACAGATTCTGCCGTTGCCGGCAATCGCCGGCCGGGTACTCGACAGCTTCAGGGCAGGCCGCGCATGACACCCCGCAGTTTCGACATCTTGGCAAACCTGCTCCAGCGCGGCTCCGGCCTGGTGATCGGACCCGAGAAGCAATATCTGCTGGAGACTCGCCTGGCCGGCATCATGCGCGACCTCGGCCTTGCTGATCTCGACCGATTGGCCGATCGCGTGCAGGCGCCCGGCAATGCCGAGATTGAGCGACAGATCATCGAGGCGATGACGACCAACGAGAGCTTCTTCTTCCGCGACGAGAAGCCGTTCACCCATTTCCGCACCATGGCGCTGCCACGGCTGCTGGCGACCCGACCGGCTGGCGCCCGGCTGCGCATCTGGTCGGCGGCCTCCAGCTCTGGCCAGGAGGCATACTCGCTGGCGATGATCGTGGCCGAAATGCGCGCAACATTGGGCGGTCGCACGGTGGAAATCGTCGGCACCGACCTCAGCCGGGAGCAGGTGCTGCGCGCGCAGGAAGGCTTGTACACCCAGTTCGAAGTGCAGCGCGGCCTGCCGATGCAATTCCTGGTCAAGTACTTCAAGAAGGACGGTAGCAACTGGCGGCTGAACGACGCGATCCGGGCGATGGTCAGCTTTCGTGAATGGAATTTGCTGTCGGACCCGCGGCCGCTTGGCACCTTCGACGTGGTGTTTTGCCGCAACGTGCTGATCTATTTCGACCGGCCGACCAAGACCCGCGTGCTGGACGCAATCGCGCGCCAGATCCCCCAGGATGGCCTGTTGTATCTTGGCGGTGCCGAGACGGTGCTTGGCATCACCGACTGGTTCGACATCGTGCCGGACAATCGTGGTGTCTATGAGTTGACGCGCAAGAACGCGCGGCCGGCTCTCGCCAGCGCCGCCGCCGGCCGGTAGCTTTCGCGCCATCCCCACAGCGGAGCTCGGGGACCTTGGGCGGGAGCGCGGCGGATGGATCTGCAGGCCGAGTACGACAATGGTGCAAAAGTGCCGAACTATCCCGCCTATGTGGAACGATGGATGCGCCAAGCATCGGCATTTCGTGACCAGCACCCGTATGCCGAACTGACCGTCGCCTATGGCCCGACGGAGCGTCAGGCGCTTGACCTTTTCTGGCCTGGTGCCCGGCGGGATGGTCCGGTGGCAGTGTTCATCCATGGCGGCTACTGGCAGCGCATGGACCGCTCGGCTTTCAGCCATCTCGCCCAAGGGTTGCTCGGCCATGGCGTGGCGGTAGCGATGCCGTCCTATGAGCTGTGCCCGAATGTCACGTTGGCGGCTCTGGTGGAGCAGGTGCGGGATGCCGTCGCCTTTTTGTATCGCCGTCTCGGTCGTCGCTTTCTGGCGGCCGGGCATTCGGCCGGCGGCCATCTTGTCGCCATGCTGATGGCGACAAACTGGGCAGCGCGGGGCGCCCCATGCGACTTGGTGCCGGCAGGGCTATCGATCAGCGGGTTGTTCGATCTGGAGCCGATCACTCACACCACGGTCAACGCGGCGCTCGGACTGGATGTGGCCGAGGCGCGGCGGCTGTCGCCGCTGCTGTTGCCGCCACCGGGTGGGCGCATTCATGCCTATGTCGGCGACACCGAAGGACAGGAATACACCCGCCAGTCGCGCGCCATCGCACAAGCCTGGGGCGGCACGTGGGACAGCCTGCCGGGGTTGCATCACTTCTCGATTGTCGAAGAGCTGCAAAATCCGGCCTCGGCAATGGTGGCCAAGGCGCTGGAATTGATCCCAGCTTCCTAGGACGAACACCGCACGCGCTGGTTCAGTATCAAGTGGATAAAAGTTTTTTGGTCCTTTTTTTCAAAAAAGAACAAGCGCTTCTTTTTGAAAAAAGAAGCAAAAACTTTCATCTATTTGCGTTGGTTTCTAGGGGATCAGTACGGTGCTGCCTGTTGTTTGGCGGGCTTCCAGTGCTGTGTGGGCGGCGGCGGCCTGGGACAGCGGGAAGGTCTGATTCACCCGGATCTTCACCGCGCCGGATTTCACGACACCGAACAGCTCATTTGCGGTGGCCACGAGGTCGCTGCGCTTGGAGGTGTAGGTCGCAAGCGTCGGGCGGGTGACGTATAGGCTACCCTTGGCCGCTAGTACACCAAGGTCAAACGTGGCCACCGGGCCCGACGCGTTGCCGTAACTGACCATCAGCCCGAGCGGGGCTAGGCAGTCCAGGCTGGTCATGAAGGTGTCGCGGCCAACACTGTCATAAACCACCGGAACCATGGCGCCGCCGGTGATGCGCTTCACCTGCGCCGGCAGGTCGGCGTGTCCAACGATGGCATGGGCAGCGCCATGCGCCAGCGCCAGTTCGGCTTTGGCGGGCGTCGAGACGACGCCGATCACGGTGGCACCGAGGTGCTTGGCCCACTGGCACAAGATCAACCCGACGCCGCCGGCAGCGGCATGCACGACGATGGTCTCGCCGGACTTCACCGCATAGGTGCGACGCAAAAGATACTGCGCGGTCATGCCCTGGAGCATCATCGCAGCGCCGGTCTTGGCGTCGATGCCATCAGGGAGCACGACCAGGCGGTCGGCGGCGATGGCGCGCTCGGTAGCATAGGCGCCGATCGGTCCGCCAGCGTAGGCCACACGATCTCCCGGTTTCACTTCGGTGACGCCGGCGCCAACGGCTACAACAACCCCGGCGGCTTCCATGCCGGGGGTTGAGGGCAGCGGCGCCTTGTAGAGGCCGGTGCGGAAATACACGTCGATGTAGTTCAAGCCGACCGCCTCGTGGCGGACCAGCGCCTCGCCGGGGCCGGGTTCCGGCGTGGGGACGTCCTCCCACAGCATCACGTCGGGGCCGCCGTTGGCGTGGATGCGAATGGCCTGGGTCATCGTTCTTCCATACTGCTATCGTGTAAGAGAGTGGGCCGGATCACTTTGGGCCACGCGAGGCAAACAAATCAGCGGCACCGTCAGCACCTTCGAGCGCCAGCAGGAACCGCTTGGTCGGCAGGCCGTCGCCACCGGAATAGCCGCCAATCCCGCTCATGGCCACCACGCGATGGCAGGGGATGACGATTGGGATCGGATTGCGACCATTCGCACCGCCAACAGCGCGCGGACTACCGCCCACCGTGCGCGCGATGTCGGCGTAGGTCCGGGTACTGCCGGGCGGGATATCGCACAACGCCTGCCAAACGCGACGCTGATAGCCGGTGCCCACGGGGGCAAGTGCGAGATCGAAGCCGTGGCGCTTGCCGTCGAAGTAGTCGTGCAACTGGCGACGCGCCTCGGCCAACAGCGGGGTTTCGCTCTGATCCGCAACCCATCCCCAGTCGATGGACACAATTGCGCCTCCATCCTCGGAGATGGTCAGGTCGCCGACAGGTGAGTGCAACGAGAGCTGTTGAGACAAGGCGACGGGTTCCGGCGACACACCAAGTTGGAGCGATGGCACCGCGCCACCCGCACTGTCAAGCTTGACCACCCATGCGGCATCTGGCCCAGTCGGTCAGCCAGGGGCCGACGCTCCTCAACGCTCGTCTGCGGCGGGGCCATTGTTGAGCGATCCTCGTGCTTGCATGTCAGGCCGGCTTCGCGGATAGGAAGCTGCATGCGGCACGGCATTTTATGTCTGCCTCGGAGATCCAAGATGAGCCCGCCTGACCACCGAGCCGACCCGGCGCAATTCTACGACGCGCATCTCTTTGTCTGCTGCAACCGCCGCCCAGATGGCCACAAGCGCGGTTCATGTGCCGCGGCTGGCTCGGAAAAACTGCGCGACTACATGAAGGCGCGCGCCAAGGAAATGGGGCTGGCGAAGGTGCGGGTCAATCTCGCGGGGTGCCTGGATCGCTGTGAGTTGGGACCCTGCTTGGTCATCTATCCCGAAGGGGTTTGGTACAAGGTCAGCTCACCAGCCGATGTTGACGCCGTGCTGGAACGCCATGTCCGTGATGGCGGTCGCGTGCCCGAGTTGATGTTGCCGGCCGTTTGACCCGGGCCATCCGCTGAGATCCACATGACCGGATATGGCGACACGATCTTTGCCGTCGCATCGGGCGCGGGTCGCGCCGCAATCGCGGTTTTGCGCATCAGCGGCCCGGCCAGCGGGACGGTCTTGGACCAGATCTGCCGGCGCCGTCCGCGCCCGCGCGAGGCGGCTTTGTGCACGCTGCGCGATTGTTCCGATAATGTTATGGATAAATCCTTGGTCCTTTGGCTTCCGGGGCCTCGCAGCTTCACCGGCGAGGACAGCGCGGAGCTGCATCTCCATGGCGGGCGCGCGGTGCTGCGCGACGTGGCGGCCGCGCTGGTGGAAATGGGACTACGACCAGCAGAGCCTGGCGAATTTGCCCGCCGCGCCTTTCTGAACGGGCGGCTGGACTTGGTGGAAGCCGAGGCGATCGCCGACCTCGTGGACGCTGAGACCACCGCCCAGCGGCGCCAGGCGTTGCAACAAATGGAAGGTGGACTAGGCAGGCTGCTCAGCGACTGGGCCGCCAGACTGACCCACCTGCTAGCGCAACAGGAAGCCCTGATCGATTTTCCGGACGAAGACCTGCCGCCTGAAGTGGAGGCAGCACTAGAACATGCGATGGATCAGCTACTGGGCGAGCTGCGCGCTCAGCTGGACGACGCCCGCCGCGGAGAGAAACTGCGCGACGGGTTGATATTTGCCATCGTCGGCGCCCCAAATACCGGAAAATCCACGCTAATCAATACTTTGGCCGAGCGCGATATCGCCATCGTCTCCCCCCTGCCCGGCACCACGCGCGATGTGCTTGAGACACGGATCGACCTCGGCGGCGTGCCGGTGACGCTGCTGGACACCGCCGGGTTGCGCGAGGCGTCGAACGATATCGAGGCCGAGGGCGTACGCCGGGCCCGCGACCGGGCCGCGACCGCCGACGCCGTCATCCTGCTGGAAACCGCAACCGAACCCGCCCCGGCCGACTTGGCGCGCCACGCGCTGACGATCCGGGTGACCGCGAAGGCCGACCTGCTGCCGCCCGAAACGACTGCGACACCGGACATGCTGCGCATCAGCGCGCGCACCGGCGAAGGCATGAAGGCGCTGCTTGCCCACCTAGCGGCGCAGGCTGCTGCCTTGACCTATGCGGCCGGCCCGCCCCCGCTTACCCGTGCACGCCACCGGGCCGCGTTGCAGGAGGCCACCGAACGCCTTGCCGCCGCCCGCATCGCCATCTATCCCGAACTACGGGCAGAAGACTTACGCCTGGCGTTACGGGCGATCGGCCGGATCACCGGACGGGTTGGGGTAGAAGACATTCTTGACTCGGTCTTCCACCAGTTCTGCATTGGCAAGTAGAACCGGCTACAACCATCAAACGACCGGCCGCCTCGCCCTTGGGCCACGGAGTGAAAATCGATGAAGCGCCGCTGCGATGTGATCGTGATCGGAGGCGGGCATGCCGGCTGCGAGGCCGCCGCCAGTGCCGCACGCCTCGGCGCCCGCACGATCCTGGTGACACATAAGCGACAGACGATCGGCGAAATGTCCTGCAACCCGGCGATCGGCGGCATCGGCAAAGGGCATCTGGTGCGCGAGATCGATGCACTGGACGGGCTGATGGGCCGCGCGGCTGACCAGGCCGGCATCCACTTCAAGCTCCTGAACCGCAGCAAAGGTCCAGCCGTTCGTGGCCCGCGCGCACAGGCCGACCGCGCGCTCTATCGCGGCGCGATTCAGGCCCTTTTGCGAGAACAACCCGGGCTGGACATCATGGAAGCCGGCGTCGAAGACCTCATGCTCGACGCGAGCGGCGCGGTAGCTGGTGTTCTGACCAGCGATCGGGAGGAAATCAGCGCCGGCGCCATCGTGCTCACCGCCGGCACTTTTTTGCGGGGCCGCATCCACATTGGCCAGGAGAGCCACGCCGCTGGCCGGATCGGCGACGCACCAGCCATTGGACTGGCAAAGCGCCTGGAGGCATTGGGCTTGCCGATGGGCCGACTCAAAACCGGCACGCCGCCTCGCCTGGACGGACGCACCATCGCCTGGGATCGCCTCGCCGAAGACCGCGGTGACGCTGAGCCCGAATTCTTCAGCACGATGACCACTACCTTGGCCAACCGCCAAGTGGCCTGCGGCGTGACCGCAACCACCCAAGCCACCCATGCCGTGATCCGCACCAACCTGCATCTTTCGGCGGTATACGGCGGACAAATCGCCGGACGTGGTCCGCGTTACTGCCCTTCCATCGAAGACAAGGTGGTGCGGTTTGCCGACCGCGACCACCATCAGATCTTTCTGGAACCCGAGGGGCTGGACGACCATACCGTCTATCCAAACGGCATCTCAACCAGCTTGCCGGAGGCTGTCCAGCGAGCACTGGTTGCCACGATCCCTGGCCTAGAGGCGGCACAGATCCTGCGCCCTGGCTATGCGGTTGAATATGACTTCATCGACCCCCGCGCTCTAAATGCCGGGCTCGAACTTCATAGGGTACCAGGCTTGTTCCTGGCCGGTCAGGTGAACGGCACCACTGGCTACGAGGAGGCCGCAGCACAAGGGATTATAGCGGGAATCAACGCAGCCCGACGCGCTTCCGGGGCCTCGCCGGTAACGCTGGATCGTGCCGAGGCCTATATCGGCGTGCTGATCGATGACCTTACAACCCAAGGCGTGACCGAGCCGTATCGGATGTTCACCTCTCGCGCGGAATACCGTCTTTCCTTGCGAGCGGACAATGCGGACATTCGCCTGACTCGGCGGGGCAGCGAATGGGGCGTCATAGGCCGCGAAAGACAGCAAGCATTCGACGCCCACCTCGCCGGCGTGAACGAGGCCGAACGACAAGCCCGCAGTGAAATGGTCTCAGCAAGCGCTTTGCGGTCGCACGGAATCGAACCCCCCGCTGACGGCGGACGTCGATCCGCGCTCTCCTGGCTGGCCGACCCTCGGCTGGACACAGTCGAAATTGGACGTATCTTTCCCTGGACCCGCGGACTATCGAGCCGCGGATTGGGGCAACTACGCGCGACAGCGATTTACGAGGGCTATCTCGACCGCCAACGACAAGACATCGCGGGATTCAGGAAAGAGGAAGCAGTGCTGCTGCCGGAGCGGCTCGACTATCAGACGATCGGAGGCCTTTCGACGGAGATGTGTGAACGGCTCAACATTGCCCGGCCAGCCACACTCGGGGCTGCAAGCCGCCTTCCCGGCATCACACCGGCAGCACTCTCAGCCGTCTTAGCTTTCCTGCGCAAAAGACAACCCCTCGAGCGTTTCACGTGAAACAGAATTCCGCACCGAGCTTCGTTGTTTCACGTGAAACAGCGGACAAACTGGACATCTTCATCGCCCTCGTTCTCGCTTGGAATCGAACCGTCAATCTGATTTCCAAAAATGACGAGCCACATATCCGACAACGCCACCTCCAAGACTCTATCGCCCTCCTTCCACACCTACCCTCCGATTTCGAACACGCCATTGACCTAGGCTCCGGCGGCGGCTTCCCGGGATTGGTCCTGGCAATCGCCACCGGCCGTCCTTTCGCTCTGGTCGAGGCGGATAAACGCAAAGCCGCCTTCCTCCGCGAAGCCGCTCGAGCCACAGGGACTGCCGTCACCGTGCACGCCGAACGCATCGAACAACTGACACTTACCCCCGCTTCTCTTATAACTGCCCGCGCCCTCGCACCGCTGACAACGCTCCTCACATGGGCCACTCCATTTCTCGCTCCCGGCGGCGTCTGTGTCTTCCCCAAAGGTCGAGCCGCAGAAGAGGAATTGACGAAAGCCGCCAGCCAGTGGCACATGCGCGTCGAGCGGTGGCCCAACCCACTTGACCCTTCCGCCCAAATCCTCCGACTGAGCGAGATATCGCGTGGCTGACACTCCTATCAGCGAAGACCCCACGGCCACGGTCCAAGCCTTGCCCCGGCCGCGCATCCTCGCCATCGTTAACCAGAAGGGCGGTGTCGGAAAAACCACGACCACGATCAATCTCGCCACAGCGCTAGCCGCCGCCGGACAGACCGTCTTGATGGTTGACCTCGACCCTCAAGGCAACGCCTCAACGGGCATCGGCTTTCCTCCGAACAAGCGCGAAACCGGTACATACGCCCTTCTCCTGGACGATGCCCCTCCGGAAACCGCCGTCAGACCCACATTTGTCCCCGGACTCTCGATCAAAATGTAGGTGAAGTGTGACAAGGCTTGGGCACGCAGGGCGGTGCGCAGGCGGTATTCCCGTCGTTCGATGCCGACGAGTTCAATTTCGGCACCGGCCAGGTCGAGTTCGGCGGGGATGATCGAGA
>JANXSA010000240.1 GCA_025352915.1 Rhodospirillales bacterium
GTTTTTTTGCTTCTTTTTGTTCACAAAAAGAAGACTCGCCCTGCTACTTGCCTTCCTCCCCTCCCTCCCGGTAACCCGCCCTTAATGCCAATCCGGCAATATCCCGCCGCGAAGATCGGATTAACCACCTGTAGGATTGCCACATGGACCGCCTCCTGGAATCCCTGCGCCTCTGGCAGAAAGCCCTCATCCCCATCGTCCTCTGCGCCCTCGTCGCGGTCGGCCTGTCGGCGAAGCTGCTCTCGGCGCTCGACACCACCAGCCGTGATTACAACAACCTGCTCGATCAAGAGGCGGTGGCGTCGGTCTGGGCCACCCGCATGGGCGCCACCGTCATCGACCTCGCCCGCGTCACCTGGCGCGCCATCGCCGACGACTCCGCCGACGACGCCACCGAGCGCCGCGATATCGAAGTCTTGTTGTCGGTCTTCACCGAACGCGCCGCCAAAACGCGCGCCCTGCTCGGACCAAACCCGCTCGCCGCCAAGGTGGCCGATTTCGAACGCGCCTTCGCCGCCATGCACACCACGGCGCTGGATGCGCTGAAGCTGTCGCAAGGCAACGATCCGCCGGCCGCCATGACGCACATGCGCCGCACCTTCACCCCGGTCCTGACCACCACCCGCCAACAACTGATCGATTTCGCTGACACCGTCGTGCGCGACACCGAACAGCGCGCAACCGCCCTGGCCGATGCCGCGGCAACCACCCGGACCCAGGCAATCTACCTCGCCATCGGCTCCATCATCGCCGTCCTCGCCCTCGGCCTGTGGATCGCGCTCCGCGGCATCGTCACCCCGATCGCCGCCCTGACCGCCACCATGAACACCCTCGCCAGCGGCAAGCTTGACGCCACCGTCCCCGGCACCCAGCGCGCCGACGAAATCGGCACCATGGCCAAATCCGTCGAAACCTTCCGCCAGGGCCTGCGTGAAGTCGAACAGCTCAAAGCCGATCAGGAAGCCGCCAAAGCCCGCGCCGAGGTCGAAAAACGCGCCGCCATGAACGCCCTCGCCGACACCTTCCAGTCCAGCATCGGCACCGTCGTCAACACCCTGTCTTCCACCTCCACCGAACTCACCGCCGCCGCCGGCTCCATGGCCGCCATCGCCGAGGAAACCTCGCGCCAGGCCACCACCGTCGCCTCCGCCGCCGAACAGGCCACCACCAACGTCCAAACCGTCGCCAGCGCCGCCGAGGAACTCTCCTCCTCGGTCGCCGAAATCAGCCGCCAGGTCGCCCAATCCACCGCCATCGCCGGCCGCGCCATGACCGAGGTCGAACAAACCAACGCCTCCGTCCAGGGCCTGACCAGCTCGGTCACCCGCATCAGCGAAGTCGTCCGCCTGATCAGTGAAATCGCCAGTCAAACCAACCTCCTGGCGCTGAACGCCACCATCGAAGCCGCCCGCGCCGGCGACGCCGGCAAGGGCTTCGCCGTCGTCGCCAGCGAAGTGAAACACCTGGCAACCCAAACCGCCCGCGCCACCGAGGACATCTCCGGCCGCATCGGCGAAATCCAGCGCGCCACCAGCCAAAGCGTCGCCGCCATCGGCCGCATCAACGCGGTGATCCAGCAGATGAACGAAATCTCCCTGGCCATCGCCTCCGCCGTCGAGCAACAAGGTGCCGCCACCCAGGAAATCGCCCGCAACGTCAACGAAGCCGCCGGCGGAACCCAGCTCGTCTCCTCCAACATCCAGGCGGTCACCCAAGCCTCCGCCGAAACCGGCACCGCCGCCAGCCAGGTCCAATCCTCCTCCGCCGAAGTCTCCCAACAAGCCGAAGGCCTGCGCAGCCAGGTCGCCACCTTCCTCACCCAAGTCCGCGCCGCCTGACTGCAAAAAGCCCTCTCCGCTTGGGGGAGAGGGTTGGGTGAGGGGTCGCCCCACGTCGAGTGTTGTGCCATTTCTACCCAATGGCCCCCTCCCCTCCCCCAACCACGTCCCCCTGGCGCCGCGCCCTCCACCACGCCACCACCCTGCTGCTGATCGCGCTCTACAGCGCCTTCGCCGCCCCCGCCATCGCCACCATGCTGATGGCCCTGCGCACCAGCGGCCTGACCGCCGAACTCCCCGCCGCCCTCATTCTCGTCCCCCTGACCATCCTGTTCGCCGGCCCCGCCGCCTTCGCGCTCGGCCTCGTCCTCGGCTGGATGCTCCTGGTCCTGGCCAGCAACGGCATCAACCACCTCGCCGCCCGAACCGCCACCGCCGCCCTGATCGCCACCACCGTCTGGTGGCTGGCCGAACCCCTACCCAACGGGACAACGAGCGAAAAAGTAGACAACAAACAATGGGTAGCCTTAAAATCTACTACGCCAGAAGGCTATGTTATTAA
>JANXSA010000338.1 GCA_025352915.1 Rhodospirillales bacterium
GCCCCACCGTCAGGTGCGCCGTATCGCTCGCCACGAACCCCGCCCCCAAAATCTCCGCCTGCCGCCCCAGCGCCCGCCGCCGCAGCCGGTCCATCTGCCACAGCCGATCCTGCGCCATCGCAAACCCGACACCGAAATAAACATCCGCAGTCGCACTGCCGAAAATATGCGGAACCCCCGCCCGGTCGCGCAGAATATCCACCCGCCCGCCAACCCCGGCCTGCAACCGCTGATCCGAAATCGTCGCATGCCGCCGCAACCACGCCGCCCGCGCCGCCGCAAACTCCGCCGCACTCACCCCGGCCGCCGCGCACACATCCGAAACCGGCCGCGCACCCGTCAGCCCCGCCAGAACCGCCGCATCATCCAACGCCATCGTCCTCATCCTTCCTGCGACTCGCGCGACGGCCCAACCAGGGTCGCCCCGCCATCCACCACCAAAACCTGCCCGGTCACAAACCGCGCCTGCACCGACACCAAAAACCGCACCGCCTGCCCAATATCCCAGCCCGTGCCCTCAACCCCCAGCACCGACGCCTTGGCCCGCGTCGCCCGTGCCGCATCCGTCATCCCGCGCGCATAGACCATCGGCGTATAAACCGGCCCCGGCGCAATACAGTTCACCCGTATCCCGTCCGGCCCATGGTCCACCGCCATCGCCTTGCTCAGCCCGATCACCGCCGCCTTGCTGACGGTATACGCGGTCAACCCGCGCGGCCGCAGCGCCGAAATCGACGAGATGTTGACGATCGCCCCGCCCCCTGCCCGCATCATCGCCGGCACCGCATGCTTGGACACCAGGAACATCGAATCCACGTTTACCCGCATCACATTCTGCCACTCAGCCTCCGACACCTCCACCACCGAGCCGCGCCCGCCAATCCCAACATTGTTGTCCAGCACATCAAGCCTGCCAAAACTGCGCTCCGCATGCGCCACCATCGCCGCACACGCCACACCATCCGTCACATCATACGAAGCCGCCTCCGCCGCCCCGCCCTCGGCCAGGATCATCGCCACCGTCCGCTGCGCCAGCGAAATATCGCGATCCACCACCAGGACCCCGGCACCAGCCCGCGCCAACAAAATGCACGCTGCCCTGCCGTTGCCTATCCCCTCGCCCGCCGACCCGCCACCGGTCACGATCGCCCCCTTGCCGCGCAAGCCCCAAACGTCGTCTTCCATCGTCATCTCCTATGCAACAAGTAAGAATCTTCTTTTTCTGTAGAAAAAGAAGCAAAAAGACTTTCATCCACTTGCTTAACGGACGAAAGTTTTTTGGTTTTTTTTCAAAAAAGAACCGCTTCCTTACGGCAACCCCACCCCAGCAACCTCAACCCGTATCGCCTCAATCGCCCCATCCCGCTTCTCCGCCATCGCCGGCCCGCTCGCAGTACTGGTGCAAATATATAACGTCCGCCGATCCTCCCCGCCCAGCATGCAAGCAAAAGCATGCCGCCCCTCGGCCATCCGGATCGTCTGCACAATCCCCCGCCCCTCCATCGTCCGCACCGCCCGATGCCCCCGCGGATCGGCCACCCAAATCCCCCCCTCCGCATCCAGGCAGATGCCGTCTGGGAAAACATCATCGAACTGCCAGAACACGCGCCGGTTCGACAGCCCGCCATCCGCCCCGATATCAAAACTCGTCAACCGCTTGCCCACCGTCTCGCCGATAATCAGCCGCGTGCCATCCGGCGTAATCACCGCCCCGTTCGGAAACATCAGCCCATCCGCCGCCGCATGCACACTGCCATCCAGGTCAACCCGCACCAGCACCGCCGGCCGCTCCGCCTCGCCCTTATGCCGGTCAAACCCGAAATTCCCGACATACGCCCGCCCCAGCCCATCCACCACCATGTCGTTGCACGGCCCGCTCGCCAGCCCGGACAAATCCGCCACCTTCGTCAACTCGCCCTTGTCCACCCGCATCAGCGACCGATCGAGCATCGACACCACCAGCATCGTCCCGTCCGGCCGCCAGCCCAGCCCGCTCGGTTGCTGCGGCACATGCGCCATCGTCTCCGCCCAGCCCTCCGGGGTCAGCGCCATCACCCGATGCGTATAGAAATCCGAAAACCACAGCCGCCCCTGGTGCCAGCGCGGCCCCTCCGGAAACGTCAACCCGGTCAACACCGTTTCCAAGCCGTCTTGCGTGGCCATGCGCGTTACTCCCGGGCTAGTTTCTTCCCCGCGAGCCTAACCACAATCCGCGCCACGACAAGGCGCCACCCCAAGGAAACGCGCCATGGCCGACCAAACCTACGAAACAATCCTCTACCAAACCCCCGCCCCCGGAATCGCCCGCATCGTCATGAACCGCCCCGAAGCGCGCAACGCCCAGAATCTCACCATGACCTACGACCTCAACGCCGCCTTCGACCGCGCCGTCGCCGATGAAGCCATCAAGGTCATCATCGTCGCAGGCAGCGACCCGCACTTCTCCTCCGGCCACGACCTGCGCCCCGGCGGCCGCAACCAGGCCGGCATCGACTTCCCCGCCCTGGGCACCTGGGGCGGCTTCGAAGAAGGCGGCGCCCACGGCCGCATGGCCCGCGAACAGGAAATCTACCTCCAGATCACCCGCCGCTGGCGCAACCTGGCCAAACCCACCATCGCCGAAATCCAAGGCCGCTGCATCGCCGGCGGCCTCATGATCGCCTGGGCCTGCGACCTCATCATCGCCAGCGACGACGCCAGCTTCTGCGACCCCGTCGTCACCATGGGCGTCTGCGGCGTCGAATGGTTCGCCCACCCCTGGGAACTCGGCGCTCGCAAAGCCAAGGAATTCCTCTTCACCGCCGACACCTGGTCATCCCAAGAAGCCCACCGCCTCGGCATGGTCAACCACGTCGTCCCCCGCGCCGACCTGCCCGCCTTCACCCTGGCCCTCGCCCAGAAAATCGCCACCAAACCCGCCTTCGCCCTCAAAACCACCAAAGAAGCCGTCAACCGCGCCACCGACGCCCAAGGCCAACCCGAAGCCATCGAACACGCCTTCGCCCTGCACCAACTCTGCCACGCCCATAACCAGATGATGTTCGGCATGGCCGTCGATCCCGGCGGGCTCTCGCCGGCCGTGAAGGGAAAAGCCCCGACAGGAGGATAAGGCGAGGGCTCCGCCCTCGACCCGCTGGGGCGTCGCCCCAGACCCCTTCCATAAGCCACCAGGCCGAAATCCCCCCCGTCATCCTGAACGAAGTGAAGGACCCACGCTTTTCTTGCCCCCTCCTCTTCACAAGGTATGATGCTTTCATACTGCCAACGGGAGCCCCCATGCCCGCCGTCCAGAAACGCACCGTCAGCCTCACCGCCGACCAGGCCCGCACCATCGACCAACTCGTCGCCGCCGGCGGCTACGCCTCGGCCAGCGAAGTCGTCCGCGCCGGCCTGCGCGCGCTGCTGGAACGCGACGCCGCCATCGAGCGCTGGCTGCACACCGAAGTCGCCCCGATTGCCGACGCCATGCAAGCCAACCCTGCCCGTGCCCTGTCCGCCCAAGAAGTCGGCGCCGCCCTGGCCACCCATGCCGCCCCCACACTGATGGGGCGGCAAGATCAAATCGACAATCGGTTATCGGAGCCGTCTGGCTAGGCGGACCGGGGGCTAACCGGCTTTGCACGCCCCAAACGACACAAGCACGGTGTCAGCGAGCGTCGCGGTCTCCACAAAGGTTGTTCCGTCGTTCGACATCTTGGCGTGCATCCCGCCTGTGGGAACGGCGATATTGGTGAACACGCCCGACACCGCAAACTGTGCAGGGTAGCTGGCGCAGCCCCCAACATCACAACGGGTGACGGTCTGCCCCTTAACATCGAGGATGATCCGCACGGACACGGCGACCCGGAGCCAGCCATCGCTGGCGTCGCAGCGATGCTTGGTAGCAATGTCGCATCGGAGAACTTGGGCAGAACCGGACAGTGGCGTGAAAGTTGCCACCAACAACGCGACGATAGGAATGGAACGCCCCAGCCAATCCAATTTCACAATCCCACGGTAGGGGACGAAGGATACGACAGGCCGCCCGCCGCCGAAAGCCCAGCCCGCGTAGCGCATAAGGGCGTCTTCGCCGCAGAAGCCTCCGGAGACCTGCGCGCCCTCTACGACCTCATCGCCAACGCCGCCGCACCCGCCCTCTCAACAACTTTCTAGAGGCGGCGAATAAGATTTTTGATCCAAGACATACAATATTCAATCGCCCATTCGGTCTGATGGCGCGCTAGATTTGGCATCTGACCGCTACCTGGACCATGTCCAAATGGATTACGGACATGCGTAAAAAAATCTTTCAGAGCTGTGCCTTCCCATTTTGTTATCAATTGATTAGCGTTAGCCGCTATGTTATCAATGTAGTTGTGAGCACCTTTTTCTTTTCCGCTTGTCCACCCCTTACGGTCTGAGATGATTTTGATTGTGCTTTCCAGGGCACGAGCGGCAAAAAAAGCAGGGTCTCGGCCATCAGAGTCGCGAAGGTCGAGTGGGTCCTTCATATCCGTGTCAACATTTGCCCATAGAGGCGAAGCTATCAAAGCCCAAAAAGGTGATTCGATTTCCTTCTGAACAAGGTCATCGGTCGATATCTGGATGTACCCATTGTGGTAGTGGAGCGGGTAGCCCGCTTGACGAAATCGCCCATTCAACTCTTCAACTGTCACCTGAAAGTCAGCACTTACCTTTGCTCGTGCTTTGATAATACCTTCTCTCGCATTGCCTGGTAACTGCATCGCCGACCGAGAGGAACTCGCCCTGACTGGGAATACTGGAATCGGCTGCGCGTTTATAGCTGCGATCTCGTTCTCGCGCTCCCGGAATCCCAATTCGATGAGGCTGAGGCGCTCCTTGATGTGCACGTCTGGCAGCCCGCTGACAGGTAGATTTAGCCAATTCTCGCAAACCTTCAGCAATGTGTGTTTGTGTGTTTGCCAGCTAGTGTTCCCATTGAATGTAGCCTGATAGGAGAACCATTGAGCCGAAAGTTCCTGGACTCCCAACTCACGTGAAAGTAAGCCGTGAAGTCGGGTCCAAAACGCTACCCCACGCTTATCCTCTGTTCTACCTATATAGTATGGAAATATATCCTCGGAGATAATTCGGAACGTTTGTATTAGAACACGACTATCACGCGGTTCGAAATTGTCGCGAATTTCGACTCCTTCATAGCGCCGAGCGAAAATATCTACGAGCATGCCAAATCAGACCAGAACCGAAAAGTGATCGCAAGCAGAGAGCGCTTTGCCGTGGAACGCCACGTTCCGAGACCTCTGGATCTTGCCGGCGTTCCGCCTGCCTATCTGGATCGGAAAATTTTTTTTGCCTGGGATCAGAAAACCTCCTTGCATCGCGTTTGTTAGTTATATATATACCCCAACATGCATCACACGAGCACCCAGGCCCTGGACGCCACCGCCTGCCGGCGTCCTGAGGACGCGCGCGCGCTGCTTGCCGTCCTGCTCGCCCCGCTGTTCGCGCTGCTCGACAAAAACATGGCCCGCCTGTTCGGCAGCCTCGAAGACCTGATGTCCCAATTCCGCGCCGGCACCCTCCCGGAATCCGTCCAACCCGCGTCCGCCCCTGCCCTCGCACCGCGCCCGGCCACCCTCGCGCTGCGCCCCGCCGCCCAGGAATCCTGGCTGGCCCGCCTGCTCGAACTGGCATCGCAGTCCGATGACAGCTCCCCGCCCTTCCCGCCGGCGTTCTGTGCGGCAACTCGAAATCAAGGAAGCAAGGCTGGGCTCCGCCCAGGCCCGCGTCGTAGAAAGCGCGCTCAGGTGCGACGGGCCAATCCCCTGGACCTTAATTTTATGAGGTCCAGGGGCTCGGCCCCTGGTGGGTCCAGGGTGCAACCCTGGCCTTGCTTGCCTTTATCCGTCTTTCATTCTCGTCGCCGGCATCGCCCGCCACCGCCAAAAATTTCAAAAACCGTCCACGGGCACGCGACAAACACACGTTCTATTTGTTACGTTTACAAAACAATTACCCATTCACCCCCACTTCCCATCCAAAACCCGCTTGCCAATCGTCATCCGATGCACCTCCGACGGCCCCTCATAAATCCGCATCGTCCGAACCTTGGACGCCATCAACTGCAACGGCAGTTCCTTGGTCATCCCCATCGCCCCATGCGCCTGCATCGCATGATCAATGATCTCGCTCGCCATCTCGGTGGCATAAACCTTGATCATCGACGCCTCGGTGCGCACGTTCCGCCCGGCGTCATATTTCGCCGCCGCGTCCATCACCATCAGCCGGCAGGCATGGATCTTGGTCGCGGCATCGGACACCCACCACTGGATCGCCTGCCGCTCCGACAGCTTCGCCCCGAACGTCACCCGGTTGCGCGCATGTTCGCACAGCATCGCCAGCGCCCGCACTGACATGCCGATGCACCAGGCCCCCATCTGCAACCGCCGCACGATCAGCCGAAGCTGCATCGGCGCAAAACCCTTCCCCGGCGCGCCCAGCACCTGGCTCGCCGGCACCCGGCAATCCTCGAACACCAGCTCATACGTCCGCTGCCCGCCGATCATCTGGATTTCGCGCTCGATAATGAAACCCTTCGCCCCCTTCTCGACGATAAACGCCGTCACCCCGTCCTGCCGCTTGCCGTCCCCGGTGCGCGCCATGACGATGATGAAATCGGCATACGGCACCCGGCTGACCCAGATCTTGCGCCCGTTGATGACCCAGTCATCGCCGTCCTGCACCGCCCGGGTGATCATCCCCGCGGGATCGCCGCCGGCCCCCGGCTCAGAAATCGCAATCGCCGACTTCGCCGTCCCCGCCGCATACGGTTCCATATACTTCTTGCGCTGCTCGGGGCTCGCCACCGCCAGCAGCATATGCAGGTTCGGCGAGTCCGGCGGAAAGGTGAACGGAAAGGCACACCGGCCCAATTCCTCGTTCATCCCCATCAGCGCCACCGCCGGCAGATTGGCCCCGCCAATCTCCTCCGGCACATCCAACGCCCACAGCCCCAACTCCTTGCACCGGGCCAGGAGTTTCTCTTCCTCGCCGTCCGACAGCCCCGCCTTCCCCCCCGCCGCCTCGCGCGCCAGCACTGCACGTTCCAGCGGGATCAACTCCTGGTCGACGAATTTCGCCACCAGGTCTTTCAGCATGCGGTGCTCTTCGGACAGTTCAAACATATGGCGGGTCCTCCTGCCGCCATTCTCGCCGCCGCAACACGGCCCGGCAAGTCAGTCGATGATCGCCGAATGCACCAGGTTGCTGACCACCTCGGTCCGGGTGTCGTGCCAGTCCTCGGGATGCCGCCCATTGGTCAAATACGCCATCGAAACCCCGCTATCCGGATCACCCCAACAGAACGACGACCCCGCGCCGCCATGCCCAAAGGTCCGCTTATGCCCAATCGACCCGGTCCCCCGCGCCGACTCCGACCCGCTGCGCACATACGGCCCGAGCCCGCGATGCATCGGCCGCCCGGATTGCAAGTCGATCCGGTCGCCGGTGAAATCCTGCGTCACATACTGGATCGTCCGCGGCGACAACAACCGCACGCCCCCGAGCTGCCCGCCCTGCACCAGCATCTGATAGAACGCCGCCATCGCCCGTGCGGTGGCATAGCCGCCGCCGCCCGGAATCCCCGCCGCCCGATGCGCATCCGTACTTTCCGGCATCCGCGACCGCATGCCCCCGGCCCCATCGGGCTCATGCATCTCGACCGCCCGGCCATGCTCGTCACCGACCAGCCCAAGCTTCAACTCGTCCGACAACCCCAGCGGGGCGATGATCCGGCTGCGAATGAAATCGCGAAAATCCTCGCCTGTAATGGCCTCGATCATCGCCGCCATCACCCAGTGGGCGGAACTGCCATGGTATTGCAGCCGCGACCCCGCCGCCCATTCCGGCTGGATGTCGCACACCACCTGGCGCAACACGGCATGGTCGGCCCAGGCCTCGGGCGGGATCACCGCAGAGGGAAACCCGCCCTGGTGGGTCAGCGCCTGGAAGATGGTGATCTCGCCTTTGCGATGCTTCTCGAAGCCCGGCAGGTAGTCGGCGATCCGGTCATGAAACCGCAGCTTGCCCTGTTCCATCAGGTGCCAGATCGCCGATGCCGTCGGCACCTTGGTGTTGGAATACAGCAGGAACAACGACCGGTCGGTCGCCGGCACCCCTGCCCGGGCATTGCCAAACGAACGAAACAGCGCCAACTGCCCGCGCCGGGCGACGGCGAATTGCGCGCCGGGATAGTGGCCGGCCTTCACCTGTTCGGCGATGTAGCTGGACGCCCGTTCCAGGGCGGCAGGGTCGAGCCCCAGTGAAGCGGGATCGGCGTCTTGAAGCGGAAAATTCATCGTCATATCCTATGCCTTGACCGGATCGACCGGCGTTACGATGCCTTCGGCAGCCTCGATCACCTCGCCGGCGGCGAGACACACATCTTCGCGAAACCGCGGCGCCATGATCTGCACCCCCGGCCGCAACCTTCCGTGCCGCCCGACCGGCACGGCCAGCGACGGCAGGCCGAGCACCGGCGCGATCAGGCTGACGCGGATCTGATCCAGCACCTGGCGCTGGCCCTCCAGCGTGGTGTCCAGGTCATGCACCGGCGCCAGGCTGCCCATGGTCGGCAGGACGACCAGCGGACGGGTCTGCATGAATTCGAGCCAGCGCCAGATATACAGGTCACGATTGGCAATCGCCCGCAGGAACGCCTCCATCCCCGTCGGCGGCACCAGCTGGTTCCACAACTCCATCGAGGCGATGGCCTTCTCGTCGCCCAACTGGCGCATCCGCGGCAACAGCGCCGGAAACAACTCGTTGGACCCGATATCGAGCCAGCATTCGACGATGTCGTTGAGGTCCGGCGGCGACACTTCCTCAACGTCATAGCCGGCGGCGGCCAGGTGCCGGCCCGCCGTTCGCACCGCCTCGGCCTGGGCCGGATGCAGCGTGCCGCCGGGGTTCTCGACCACCAGGGCAACGCGCTTCGGAACTGGCGCCCCTTGCAGCGGCGTATCGACCCAGCGAGTGTCGCGCGGATCGCCCTTCGCCATGGCCGCCAAGGCCAAACGGCAATCGCGTATCGTGCGGACATGTGGCCCCTGTACCGACATCATTTGCGCGCCGAACGGCCGGGCCACCTGTTGGCTCGGGTTGAACGCCGGCACACGGCCAAGGCTGGGGCGCAACGCGATGACACCATTGTACATCGCCGGAATGCGCACCGACCCGCCGATATCGTTGCCATGCGCGATCGCACCGATCCCCACCGCCACCGACGCGCCGGCCCCGCCCGAGGAGCCGCCGGCCGAAACGGTGGGATCAAGCGGATTGAGCGTGCGGCCATGCAGTGCGTTGTCGGAGAACACCCGCATCGAGAACGCCGGCAGGTTGGTGCGCCCGATGATGATGCCGCCGGCGGCGCGCATGTTCGCCACCACCGGGGCGTCCTCGCGGGCGATCGCGTCCTTGAAGGCGACGATGCCGTTGGTGGTGGCATAGCCGACCTGGTCGACATTGACCTTCACCGTCATCGGCACGCCATGCAGCGGCGGCAGCTCGTGGCCACGCGCCTGCTTGATGTCGGCGGCATCGGCGGCGGCCAGGGCTTCCCCGGCCATCTGCTGGATGACGGCGTTGAGGTACGGGTTCACTTCGTCCAGCCGAGCCAGGCTGGATTGCACGGCCTCGCGGGCCGAGGCACGGCCAGTGCGGATCAGTCTTGCCTGGTCGGTGGCATCCAGGCGCCAGAGTTCGTTATTCATCGCTCAGCCCTTCTTGACGTTCCAAAACAGCGCGTAGCCATCGAGCACGCCGGTGATGTTTTTGCGGTAGGCCATCGGCGCGAAGAACTGGCCGAACGGCATGTAGGGCACGTCCTCGAACGCCTGAAGCTGGATCTCGCGGGCCAGGCGCTTCTGCTCGGCCTCAGTTGGGGCGGCGAGCCACGCATCGCGCAGCGCCTCGATCACAGGGCTGTCGGGCCAGCCGGTACGGCCGCGCTTGCCGATCGCACGCAACGAGGAATTCACCGCCGGGTCAAGCTGGTCCATGCCCGACCAGAAGCTGTGGAACACGCTCCAGCCGCCCTGGTCCGATGCGTCCTGTTTGCTCAGGCGCTGCACCAGCGAGCCCCAGTCCATGTAGTGCGGATCGACGTTGAAGCCGGCG
>JANXSA010000349.1 GCA_025352915.1 Rhodospirillales bacterium
GGCCGCCAGCCTCAACGATCGCCCGAGAAAAACCCTCGACTTCGCCACGCCGGGCGAGCAATTCAACAGCCTACTTGCTGCGATAGCCGCAGCAGGAAGCACGTCGCCCGGCGGTGTTCGCTCCCAAACTTGAATCCGCCATCCAAAAAACTTTCATCCGCTAAGAATCTTCTCTCCCCCCGCGCTTGGGCCTACGGGAGTCACACAAGACCGGAACGGTTTGCCAAGCGCCATCCCGTCAGTATGGCGTCGATTTGGATGAGGCCGATGTGCATGGTTTTTGGGCCTGGAGGCTTGTATCCGCGGGATGAGTATCCCGACCATCCGCCGAGCCTTGCGACGATCCAGGCATACCAGGCCAGGTTTTCCGGTTGGTGAGGGTTCTTGAGTTTGGCGGTGCGACCTTCGAGGCTGGCGTTGATGCTTTGCAGGGCCGGCATGTCGGCGGGATCGACGGCATCGGTGATCGGCTGGGCGGTCGTGCCGTCGCGGGCCAGCACAAGCTGCATCGCGCGCACCGCGGCGATCAGCGCGATTGTGGCCAGCTTGGTGAAGCCGGCGACCTCCTGGGTCTGCGACTCCTCGATCTTCAGACAATGCGATTTGAGCGAGCGGAACACCTGTTCGATGATCCAGCGCATGCGATACCAGCCGACGATCTCGCGCACCTGCTCCGGCGTCGTGACCGGGTGCGTCGTCAGAAGCCGCCAGTGCACCGCCTGGGCGCCCGCAGGCGGGTCAACCTCGCGCACATCGACCACCGAAAGTGCCACCGTCCTGGGTTGATCCCTCGCACCCAACCGCGCCGGGCGCGCCAGTTCGATCGCACCAAAGTGCAGCGCCACCGTGGCCTGGCGCGGCTGTTGGGCGCCCTTTGGCGGCACGTCGATGCGCTCGCGCCCCTGTTCCGGCAGGCCCGCGCAATGTGCCGGCAGAAGCTCGCCCGTCGCCATGGCGCGCGGATGCGCCGAACGGCACAGCAGGTGGACATTGGCCGGCCGGCGGGCGAACAGATCGTAGATGTCGCTCTCGCGATCACCCACCATGGTGATCGACTGTGCAGCACCCAGGCAATCGGCGGCCACTTCGGCGCCGTGCAGCCAACGGCGCGACTCCTTGTCGTCGGCTAGCCGGCCTTTGTGGTCGCTGACCCGGCCCTGCGTGCGGTTCAGCACCGCACAATCCACCAGGCCAACAACACCGGAACCTGCGGCATCCACTGCCAGGACCGGATGCAAGAACAGGCCAACCCCCTCGCCCTTGGCGTCGGTGCCGAAGCCACGCTTGCTGGCCTGGTGGGTGGGAAAACGCAGGTCGGTCGTGTCCATGATCGCCAGCACATGGCGCCCGGCGGCGCGCTGGTTGGTCTGCCGAGCCGCCGTCACAAGCATTTCCGCCACGCTCACCGCCCGATTGGCCAGAAACCGGCCAAACTGGACCGCCTGATTGCGGTCCTTGGCCAATCTATGCACGCAAAGCGTCCGCTTGCGCTGCATCGCCGACAAAAACGACGCGCCAACCGCAGCCAGACGCCTGTCGCCGAACCTACCAAGCTCACCTTCGATCATCCGAAACCCCCCGATCAAAACGCCAGGGACATCGATTCGGCAATCCGAGCGTTTCGCAAGTCATTCCGGGTTTGTGTGAAAGCCGTAGCCCAAGCGCGAGGGGAGAGAAGTAAGTCAGCTTAGGCGGGGGTTAGGGCTGTCTGACGTAGTTTGGGGGCGATTTCGGACATGAAGAGTTTGAGGGCGCGGGCGGAGAAGGCGGCGGGCATCGGGCCGGTGCGGAAGCGGATGATGACGCCGCCGATGCCGGTGGCTTGGAGGCTGGTGAAGTCTTCGAGCATGGATTCGGGGGCGCCGCAGAGGACGGGGGGGTGGGGGGCTGCGTTGCGCTTGGCGGCGAGGGCTTCGAAGGCGGTGCTTTGGGCGGCGCGATAGGTTTGCATTTGCTGGAAATAGGGCAGGCCGATGTCGTGGGCTTCGGCGTCGGTGGGGGCGAGAACGACGGTGCGGGCGACCCAAGATTGGGCGATGGCGTGGTCGATCTGGTCGGTGGTGAGGCCGGCTTCGGCGGCGGCGGTGCGGTAGATATCGATGTTGCGGGCGGCGCCGCGGGCGGTGGCGGCGGCCATGAGGACGGGGCGGCCCTGGCGCGCCTGGGCGGCCAGCGAGGTTTCGGAGGCGACGGAGCGCAGGATTTGCGGGTGGGGCTTGGTGTAGGGGCGCGGGCGGAGCATTGGGATTTCGAAGTTCCAGTATTTGCCGGCGTGGGTGACTTTTTCCTGGGTCCAGCATTGCAGGAGGATTTTTTCGATTTCCTCGAAGCGTTCCTGGGCGCTGGCGGGGTCGATTTGGTAGCCGGCGTATTCGTGGGTGTTGACGAGGCTGCCGCGGCCGAGGCCGACGATGAGGCGGCCCTTGGAGAGATTGTCGATCAGGGAGATTTGTTCGGCCATGCGAAGCGGGTGGTAGAGCGAGGTTTGCAGGACGGCGAAGCCGATTTTTATCCGGGTGGTGGCCATGGAGAGGGCGGCGGCGAAGGCGGGGGGATCGACGTAGACGCAGTTGCCGTCGAAGTGGTGCTCGGCGAGGAAGACGGCGTCCATGCCCTGGGCTTCGGCGAGCTGGGCTTCGGCGATGGCCTCGTGGATGACGAGGTCGTCCTGGGCGGGGTTGCGGGATTCGTGGAAGAGGAAGACGCCGAGGCGCATGGGGTGGGGTCCTTGGGGGGCGGGCCTGGGGGGCGGCACGCAAGAATTGGGCCGGGGTGGGGCGGATTGCGTTCTGCGACCGGGATGGGAGGGGCGCGGGTCGATTGCGCTTTGTGGCGAGGGCGGGAGCGCTTACATTGTGGGCAAAGGAGATATGAACTCGATGAGCGGCTCCAAAAGCGTCACGCATACCACCGGCGGTGGCAGGTTGGTAATCGTAGAAGCGAAGGCGGGCAAGGCAACCCCTGCTGTGGAGCAGAATGCGCGGGTCGCGGCCTTGCGGCAGGACCGAACCGATCGGGTGAAGCAGGCGCTTTCGACCGCATCTTCGCAGAGTGCGCTGTTCAAGTCTGCCGGGTGAGCGATGCCGGTCAACGACCGCGAGGTTTATGCCTATTTCAGTTCGCGGTCTGGCGGATCGTGGACGGATGGTCGTGAGGTAATGCGTGCTTGGTCGCGTCGCGCGAAAAGGGGCGCACGGGATAGATGATGCGGTACCAGAGACACTGTATCGTAATATTGCTAACTCGAATACTCTTTCGCTATAATACAAAGGTCTTTAGCTTTTGGCGGTGAGTTCTACTTGCCATATTTTTCAAGTTCATTTTTTCGTCACAAGAGCAATTTTTTCGAACGCCCTACCCCATCTTTCGGTACAGCGAGCGAATACAACACAGGCATTATAGTTGTCCGTTTCGAGTTCATTGGAGGCGAGGTGTGCCATGGTCTGGCGACAACCGTCGCGCAGAGCTTCGGGGAACAGGTAGAACATCACCGCCGCTTTTCGCGATTCAGACGGTCGGATGATAAGCGTGGAACTGTGGTCGGGGTCTCGGTAATTTTTTTGGACAAAGCTGCGTAGTTTTTTGAGATTGCGCTCGACTGCTTCTTGCTCGGCTGGGTCCGCGCTCGAGAGGAGATGGAAACCGATAAGCGTCCAGCTAGGTGGTTTCACTTGCGTAATTCGCTCGACAATGTCGCGAAATAGCGGACTAAGGTTCATCTTGCGTATTCCGACGCAAACCAGCCGGCG
>JANXSA010000365.1 GCA_025352915.1 Rhodospirillales bacterium
CCTCGATCAACCCCAGCCACCCCAGCATCAACGGATCGCGCGTAATCTGATAAACCGTCACCCCCAACAGGATCGACAGCGCGCTCTCCGCCACCCCCGACAGGATCGCCGCCCCCAGATAAGCGCGAAAATCCCCCCGCCGCAGCAGGACCAGCACCGAGGGATGGGACGTCTCGGACACAGCACAATTCCGGGAGGGCAAAAACCACCGTAGAATGCCCCCCACGCAGTGTCACGTTGACCCCGCCGCCGAAGTCACCACATCGTAGCAGCACCCAACGCCCGGAGCCCCCCGATGGACCAAGACACCAAGCCCGCCCCCATCACCCACACCGACGCCGAGTGGCAGCAGATGCTCACCCCCGAGCAATTCAAAGTCCTGCGCAAACACGCCACCGAACGCGCCGGCACCAGTCCGCTGAATTTCGAAAAACGCACCGGCACCTACAACTGCGCCGGCTGCAACACCGAGCTCTTCGCCTCGGACACCAAGTTCGAAAGCGGCACCGGCTGGCCCAGCTTCTGGGACCCCCTCGAAAGCGCCATCGCCACCACCACCGACCGCTCCTGGTTCATGACCCGCGTCGAGGTCCACTGCGCCAAATGCCACGGCCATCTCGGCCACGTCTTCGAGGACGGCCCCCCCCCCCCCGGCCCCCGCTACTGCATGAACGGCGCCGCCATGACCTTCACGCCCAAGGAATAACCCCCACCCGCCATGCAAAAGGCCGTCATCGTCATCCTCCTGGTGCTGGCGGCCCTCTTCCCCGCCTTCCTCGGCGCCGTCGCCCTGCACGAAGGCAGCGCCATGGCCCGCGGCATCGCCAGCATGGCCACCGGCCTCATCGGCCTATGGATCTTCGGCGCCGGCACCCTGATGTGGCGCCTGCGCGACCCCATCCGCGCCGCCGTCCGCCGCATCCCGCTCAACTGGCGCGTCAAATTCGTCCTGTTCTGCATCCTCCTCGCCTGCGCCGAGGAAGCGGTCACCGTCACCATGACCAACCTCGCCCCCCTCTTCGGCGCCCGCATCGGCGAAGCCTACATCACCGCGTCAACCAACTATCTCGACGTCATCCTGCTCCACAGCGTCATCGTCTTCATCCCGCTCTTCATCGCCCTCATGCTCATCCTCGCGCGCTACGACCTCTCCCCCTTCGCCGTCTTCCTGATCTTCGGCATCGTCGGCACCATCTGCGAAGCCATCTTCATCGCCGGTCCCAGCGCTTTATTCGGCTTCCCCATGTGGTCCTTCGTCTACGGCCTGATGGTCTGGCTGCCTGCCTACAGCCTCCCCCCCGCCGAAACCCGCGGCGCCCGCCCCGCGCGCTGGTACCACGCCATCCTCGCCGTCCCCGCCATCTTCATCCTCGCCCTGCCCCTGCTCCTGCCCATCGTTTTCATCATCACCAGCGTCCTGAAGCACCCCTCGATCCACTTCTGAACGCGCAACTCGCCAGCACAAGGCAAGCGGCAGAAAGTCTTCTTTTTGTGAACAAAAAGAAGCAAAAAAACTTCATTCATTTAAAATGATCGCCCCACGATTTCGGCGCTCAATGCACCAACCGCCGTGCATCAAAGTCCCCTTAAACGGATAAAAGTTTTTTGGTTCTTTTTTTCAAAAAAGAACCCTTCCTCTCGCCTACCCCTCCGGAACCGGCGCCTCCGCCGGCAGCAACCCCGCCCCTCGCAAATCCCGCCACAACTGCCCCGGAATCTCCACCTCCATCAACGCTGCATTTTCCGTGGCCTCCGCCGCATTCCGCGGCCCCGGAATCACCGCCGCCACCACCGGATGCGCCGCACAAAACTGCAACGCCGCCGCCTTGATATCCACCCCATGCCGCTCGCAAACCGCCCGCACCGCCGCCGCCTTCGCCACCACCCCGGCCTGCGCCGGCTCGTAGTTGAACGTCGTCCCGCCCGCCAAAAGCCCGGAATTATACGGCCCGCCAATCACCACCTTCGCCCCCTTCGCCGCACAGGCCGGGAACAACCGCGCTAATGCCGTGTGGTCGATCAGCGTATACCGCCCGGCAATCAGGAACATGTCGGGTGCCGCCACCTCCAGACACGCCAGCGCCGGCTCCACCATGTTCAGCCCCATCCCCCAGGCCCGAATTTCCCCCCGATCCCGCATCGCCGAAAGCACCACTGCCGCGCCCGCCATCGCCTCGGCAAACCGCGCGCGCCAGGCCGCCCCGTGCCAGTCCTCCGAACAATCGTGAATATAAACCACATCGAACCGCGTCAGCCCCATCCGCTGCTGGCTGTCCTCCAACGACCGCACCGTCCCCGCCGCCGAATAGTCGGTGCTCCGCCGAAACGGCAACGCGCGCAGAAAGTTCTCGTTCAATTCCGGCACCCCGGCATCGGCATGCAAAATCCGCCCGATCTTGGTCGACAACGTAAACCCATCGCGCGCCTGCCCGCGCAGAAACCGCCCCAGCCGATGCTCCGCCAGCCCCGCCCCATAATGCGGCGCCGTATCGAAATGCCGGATCCCCGCCGTCCATCCCGCCGCAATGCACGCCCCGGCATCCGCCTCCGAAACCTCGGTGATCAGATTGCCCAGCGGCGCCGAACCCATCCCCAACGGCCCATGCGGAACATACAAGTCCATCACGCCCCCTCCGGAGGAATAACCCCCTTGAACAGCAGGATATTGCCATACAACCGCCGCTCGCCAGTCTGCACGATCGCATAGGCCGTCGCCGCGGCCTCATAGAACGCATGCCGCTCCGTCCCCACCGCCACCGGCCACCCCCGCCCCAGCAACACCGCATTCAACTCCGCCACCACCGCCGGCACCGTCTCACGATCCCCCACCACCTGCATGATCGCCGCGGGAACCGGCACGAACGTGTCGCACGGCAACACCGCCTCCAACGCCCGCACCACCCCAATCCCCGGCAATGCAATCAACCGCCGCCCCCGCGTCGCCGGATAATTCGCATCCACCAACACAATCCGATCGCCATGCCCCATCGCCGCCAACGCATGCAGCAACTCCGGTGACAACACCGGGTCCAAACCAATCAGCATCGCGGTTCCTCCTGCGCTTCCCCATGAGACTGCCAACCCATCCGCACCACATCAAGGCTGCCCAGCGGCAGCAAGAATATTCTTTTTGTGAACAAAAAGAAGCAAAAAAACTTCATCTGTTAAAGAAATATTGTCATCCTGCGCGGAGCGAAGGCCCCACGCTGCCCACTCGGTGCCGATCGTCTTGCCCTCTTATGAATAAAGTTTTTTTGCTTCTTTTTGTTCACAAAAAGAAGAATCCTGCCTCTCCCTTTG
>JANXSA010000375.1 GCA_025352915.1 Rhodospirillales bacterium
ACCGCCGCCGCAAAAGCCATCGCCCAAGGCGACCCAAGACCCGCCTACACCACCCAGGCCGAAGCCCTGCGCAGTTGGCGCTTCTGGTCCGTCGCCGCCCCCTTCGCCCTGATCCTGATGGCCCAGGTCGGCTTCCTGGTCCACCTCGTCTCCATCCTCACCCCGCCTTTGGGTGCAAGCGGCGCCGGCATCGCCCTCGCTTTGGTCTCCGTCGTCGCCGTCCTCGGCCGCGTCGGCCTGGGCCTGGTCATCGACCGCATCCCCCAACGCCCCACCGCCGCCATCGGCCTGATGATCCAAGCCGCCGGCCTCCTCCTCATCGCCGCCCTGCCCGCCTCACCGGCCGCGCTCTACACCGGCTGCCTGCTCTACGGCCTGTGGGTCGGCAACAACATCACCCTGCCCTCCCAAATCATCCAGCGCGAGTTCGCCACCGCCAGCTTCGGCCTCATCGTCGGCCTCTCCACCGCCATCGGCCAGATCAGCTACGCCTTCGCCCCCGCCCTCCTCGGCGCAACCCACGACCTCACCGGCGGTTACCCCGCCGTCCTGCTGCTCACCGCCGCCATGACCACCCTCGGCGCCCTCCTCCTACTCGCCGGCCGCGCCCGAACCTGACGGCCCAAAAATCCTGTCGGTCGGATAAGCGAAGCGCCATCCGACTCTGTCGTTCCCCCCCAAACTTCAGCCGTAGAAATTTTGCCGACTCTGCCAAAAATATCTTGCGTCTGATAGTTAGTTAATATACATTCCTCCCCATGAATGACATCGCATCCCGCTTCACCACCATCCTCGGCCGGCTCTGCGCCGCCGTGGGCGCCTTCATGGCCGCCCAGGCGCGCGGGCCGCAACTGGTCTGGCTCGGAACCCAGGCCTTCTCGCCGATCATCCAGCCGAACCGCGCCACCCCTCTGCCGCCCGAAACCTGGACCCTGCTGACCCACCGCCTCGCCCGCCTGGCCCACCGCTTCCGCACCCTGTTCGCCCGCTACCAGGCCGGAACCCTGCCCACCCCGCGCCCGCCGCGCGCCCAAGCCGCCCGCCCGCGCCCGCCCGTACTCCGCCTGCCCGGCAAAACCGGCTGGATCGGCGCCCGCATCGCCAATGCCGCCCCCTGCGCCGGCAGCATCGAACAACTGTTGCACAACGAACCGCAAATGCGCGATTTCGTCACCCAGGCCCCGCAAGCCGGCCGCCTCCTGCGCCCGCTCGCCCGCATGCTCGGCGTCACCGTCCCGGACTGGCTGCGCCTACCCCCGCGCCCCAAACCCGCCCCTCGCTTCTCTCCCCTCGCGCTCGGCCGGGGGGAGCCGAAGGGGGGCTCTGCGGCCAATCCGCAGCCCACCCCGGATCGCCCTCTCCCGCCCAACATCCGCGCCGCCGCCCGCGCCTGGAAAAAATACGACCGCTAGCGCCCCAGCAAACCCGCACCAAATTCGTTACGTTAACAAATCATTTCGCCCGAGGGTCCAAAGCATCCCGCAACCCATCACCCACCAGGTTAAAACTCAGCACCACCAGGAAGATCGCCGCACCCGGAAACACCGCCAGCCAAGGAGCCTGGGTCAAAAACCGCTGCGCCGAATTCAACATGCTCCCCCAGGACGGCGCCGGCGGCTGCTGCCCCAGCCCCAGGAACGAAAGACTAGCCTCCGCAATAATCGCCCCAGCAATCGCCAAAGTCGCCTGCACCATCACCGGCGGAATGATATTCGGAAGCACATGCCGAACCGCCACCCGCCACGGCGGATTGCCCAACGCCCGCGCCGCCTCGACATAGTCATTCGTCGCCGCATCAATCGTCGCCCCGCGCGCCACCCGAACAAAGATCGGCGTCGCGGTAATCCCAATCGCGATCATCGCATTCTGCAAACTCGGCCCAAGAAAGGCGGCCAGCGCAATCGCCAGGATCAAAAACGGAGAAGCCAACATGGCATCCACCAGCCGCCCAATGATCATATCCGTCTTGCCCCCGGCAAACCCCGCCAGCAACCCGATCGGCACCCCCACCCCGGTCGCAATCGTCACCGAAATCACCCCGGCGGTCAGGCTCGCCCGCGCCCCCCAAATGATCCGGCTGATCACATCCCGCCCATTCTCATCCGTCCCCATCCAATTGACCCAGGACGGCGCCTTACGGATCATCGTCCAGCTCGTCTTGATCGGATCAAACGGCGCGATCCACGGCGCAAACACCGCCACCACCACAAAGAACACAACGACGACCAGCCCGATCACCGCCGCCGGCCGCGCACAAAACCGCCGCACCGCCATCCG
>JANXSA010000385.1 GCA_025352915.1 Rhodospirillales bacterium
CGCGTAGGCAAGTACCCCGTCGAGGTTCCCGCCGGTGTCCAGGTGGCACTCGCCGGTCGCATCCTCAGTGCCAAGGGTAAGCTCGGCGAGCTTACCCTGGCGCTGACCGACAACGTCGATGCCGAGGTCGATGGCAACAAGGTTACCGTAACCCCGCGCGGCAATTCGGCGCCGGCGCGGATGATGTGGGGAACCACGCGCGCCAATGTGGCCAACATGGTCAAGGGTGTTTCCGTGGGCTTCTCCAAGCAGATGGAGATCACCGGGACCGGCTATCGTGCCGCCGTCAACGGCTCGAATCTGGTGATCAACCTCGGCTTCTCCCATGACGTGGTCTACGCGATCCCCCCGGGGATCAAGGTCACCTGCGAACGTCCCACGGCAATCAAGGTCGAAGGCGTGGACAAGCGCTTGGTCGGCCAAGTTTGCGCCGAGATCCGCGCCTGGCGTCCGCCCGAGCCCTACAAGGGCAAGGGCGTGAAGTTTGAGGGCGAGGCGATCCTCCGCAAGGAAGGTAAGAAGAAGTGAGCGTCAACAAGGATCTGCAGCAGCGCCGGCGCATTCGCCTGCGCTTCCAACTGCGCCGCAAGGCAATTGGCCGTCCGCGCCTGTCGGTGTTCCGCTCCGGTAAGCACATCTATGCCCAGGTCATCGACGACACCGCCGGGCGCACCCTGGCGGCCGCGTCCAGCCTGGACGGCACGCTGCGCACGGCGCTCAAGACCGGCGCGGACAAGGATGCGGCGACCGCCGTGGGCAAGCTGGTGGCCGAGCGTGCGCTCGCGGCCGGCGTGTCCAACGTGGTGTTCGACCGCGGGTCCTACCTGTATCACGGCCGCGTCAAGGCGCTGGCCGAAGCCGCCCGTGAGGGCGGATTGTCCTTCTAGGAAGCGAAGCAATGGCACGTGAACCCAGGGATGGCGGCGGTGGCCGCGGCGGCCGGGATCGCGACCGCGATCGCGGCGGCGAGGGCGGCGACGATCTGATTGATAAGCTGGTCACCATCAACCGCGTGGCGAAGGTGGTAAAGGGCGGTCGTCGTTTCGCCTTTGCCGCCTTGGTTGTGGTTGGCGACCAGAAAGGCCGCGTCGGCTACGGCGCTGGCAAGGCGCGCGAAGTTCCCGAAGCGATCCGCAAGGCAACGGAGCGAGCCAAGCGCGGCCTGATCCGGGTGCCGCTGAAGGAAGGCCGCACTCTGCATCACGACGTGCTGGGCCGTTACGGCGCCGGCGAAGTGGTGCTGCGCAGCGCCGCGGCCGGCACCGGCATCATCGCCGGTGGCCCGATGCGCGCCGTATTCGAGACGCTGGGGATCGGCGACGTCGTGGCCAAAAGCCTCGGCAGCCGCAATCCGCACAACATGGTCAAGGCGACCTTCGCTGCCCTGCAGCGTTGCGCAAGTCCCCGCTCGGTGGCCCAGCGCCGTGGCAAGAAAGTCTCGGAGCTGATGGGCAAACGCGATGCTCCGGCGCAGGAGGGGGCTGATGCCTGATCCCAAGAAGACCGTGAAGGTCACTCAGATTGCCTCCGTGGCTGGGCGCAAGCCGGGCCAGAAGGAGACCTTGATCGGGCTCGGCCTGAACAAGATCCGCCGTAGCCGCGAACTGGAGGATACCCCTTCTGTCCGTGGTATGATTCGCAAGGTCGCGCATCTTGTGAAGGTCGACGAGACCTGAGCCCCGAGCCGGGCTCGAAGGAGACTAGAATGAATCTCAACGAACTGCGCGACAACGCTGGCTCGCGCCTGAAGTCCAAGCGCCTGGGCCGTGGCATCGGCTCCGGCAAGGGCAAGACCTCCGGCAAGGGCGTCAAGGGCCAGAAGGCGCGCGAAGGCGTGGCCCTGAACGGCTTCGAAGGCGGCCAGCTGCCGATCTATCGCCGTTTGCCGAAGCGCGGCTTCAAGAACATCTTCCGCAAGGAATATGCTCCCGTGAACCTCGGCGCGCTGGCGAAAGCCATCGATGCCGGTCGGATCGACGCCGTCCAGCCGATCACCGAAGCCACGTTGGCAGCCGCTGGCCTGGTGCGCGGTAGCAAGGTCACCGGCGTTCGCCTGCTGGCCAACGGCGAGATTGGCCGCGCGGTGACAATCACCGTCTCTGGCGCCTCGGCTACCGCGATTGCGGCCGTCGAAGCGGCTGGTGGCAGCGTGACTACGACAGTTGCCAAGAAGGCGCAGGGCGCAGCATAAAGCAAGGCCAGGGGCTTTGCCCCTGGACCCCAGCAGGGGGCCGAGCCCCCTGCACTCTCATCACTTAAGGGTTGAGGGTCCAGGAGGCTTGGCCCCCTGGTAGGGGTGTCGGGGACGAAGTCTCTGACCTTTCGCCGCACCGCTCGGCACGCTATGTAGTGCAAGACGGCGCCTCGGGACGACCCGCTGGCGCCGTTGGCATGAAGGGGATTTTGATCGATGGCGTCGGCGGCCGAACAGCTCGCGGCAAACCTGAATTTCTCGACCTTCTCCAAGGCGACCGAGCTCAAGAAGCGAATCTGGTTCACGCTCGGCGCCCTGATCGTCTATCGCATCGGCACTTATATCCCAGTGCCGGGCGTCGATGCCTCGGTGATGGGCGAGATGCTGGCCCAGCACGGCGGCGGCATTCTTGGCATGTTCGACATGTTCTCGGGCGGCGCGCTCGGCCGCATGACCGTCTTCGCGCTGAACATCATGCCATACATCAGCGCCAGCATCATCCTGCAGCTGATGACCGCCGCGGTCCCCGCCCTGGAAACCCTCAAGAAAGAGGGCGAGCAGGGCCGCAAGCAGATCAACCAGTACACGCGCTACATGACGGTCGGCCTCGCGGCCTTCCAAGCCTATGGCATCGCGCTTGGCCTCGAAGGT
>JANXSA010000446.1 GCA_025352915.1 Rhodospirillales bacterium
TTCGCGATCCGCAAGCGTCCGGAAGTGGTGTTCACGCTGGCTGAGTATGTCGCGGAGGGAATCATGACTGAGGGGCTGGTAGCGGTGATCCGCGAGGCGGTGGCGAGCCATCAGAACATACTGATCGTCGGCGGCACGGGGTCGGGCAAGACCACGCTGGCCAACGCGATCTTGGCCGAACCGGCCTTCGCTCAGGACCGGGTCATCATCATCGAGGATACGGCCGAGTTGCAGTGTTCGGCCGCCGATCAAATCCAGATGCTCACCAAGCGAACCGCCCCGCCCGTGACCATGACCGATCTTGTCCGCGACACGCTGCGGCTCCGCCCTGACCGGATCATCATCGGCGAGGTGCGGGACGGCTCGGCGCTGGATCTCCTCAAGGCGTGGAACACCGGACATCCCGGCGGGTTGGCGACCATCCACGCCAATAGCGCGGCGGAAGGGCTAACGCGATTGGAGGACCTGATCTCATCGATCAGCACGACGGTCTGCTCGCCCGAGGCGAAGGCATCCCACAGCTTGCCGCGCACGATGTAGTTCGAGATGTCGCGCACCCGCTCGTCGCCGAGCTGGCCGTCACGCAGGCGCGAGACCGCGTCGTATTCGTAAAGGCCTTGCTGCGCCTTGGTGGTTGACTTGACGTGCCACTCGATCAGCGGGTGGCCCAGTGCGCCGGCGATCTCGTGCGCCAGCACGGTCTTGCCGGTGCCGGGTTCGCCCTTGACCAGCAGCGGGCGCTGCAGGGCGACGGCGGCGTTCACCGCGACTTCCAGGTCGCGGGAGGCGATGTAGCGTTCAGTGCTCTTGAATCCAGCCACGTACGGTCCCCTTCGGTCGATCTTCTAGTTTCAACGCTGTTTCGAATGACGGCAAGCCGCTCAGATTGCGGCCCTGCGCCGCGCCAGCATCCAGCCAAATCCCATGCTCGGCACCAGCAGCGCGAGGGCCACGGCGAACATTGTCACGCTCGATATCGGCATGATGCCGCCCCCGGGCGTGGCCAGCGCCATGCCGCCGACGATCAGCGCCAGCCGCAGCGGCCATTCCAGCGCGCCGGTCCGCCGGAGGTCGCCGATAAAGGCCTGGTAGCCCTGGATGCCGCCGCAGATGAACAGCGTGCCGGCCAGGGCGGCCACCGCCAGCCATACGGCCTCGCCATACATCGCCAGCCCGCCATCGCCTTGCAGCACCAAAGCCGGGTTCACCACGAAGAAGAATGGGATGAAATAGATGATGCTGCCGACCCACATCGACTCCCAGCCGGTTTTCATCGCCGGCGCCCCGGCGATGCCGGCCGCGGCGAAGGAGGCGATCGCCACCGGCGGCGTGATCGACGACAGCATGCCCCAGTAGAAGATGAACATGTGCACCGCCATCCGGTTCAGCCCGAGCTTCTCCAGCGCCGGGCCGACCAGGATGGCCAGGAAGATGTAGCAGGCCGTGGTGGTCAGGCCGAGCCCGAGAATCAGGCTGGTCGCCGCGCACATCACCAGCAGCATCAGCACATTGCCGCCGGCCAGGCTGAGCAGGTCGGCGGCGAGGGACGAGATCACCCCGGTCATCGAGAACGCGCCGATCAGCAGCCCGCAGCCGGCCAGGATGCCGACCAGCTCGACGAAGGTCTTGCCATTGGCCTCCAGGAAGGCGAGGTAGCGGCCGAGGCCCCAGCGCTTCTCGGTCCAGATTTCGTTGAGCACCACCAGCAGCAGCATCGCGCCCAGCATCGGCCGCAGCCCGGAATTGAGATAGGCATCCATCCGCATCCCCGGCTCGACATTTTCCGGCAGCGCCATGGCGCGGGCCAGGTCGGCGCCGAACCAGGTCATCGCCGCAAACGCCGCCAGGGCGATGACGATGTTCAGCGTGTTGCGCCATGACCAACGGACGGGCATCGCCCATTGGCTCAGCACCAGCAGCAGGGCGGTGGCGTAGAATGGCGCGTGGCTCTCGCGCTTGAAATACAGCAGCATGACAATCAGCATGACGATGACGAAGACGTAGTACCAGCCTTCGCGCATCGTCTGGCCCAGGCTCGGCAATTCGGCGCGCGGAATGCCCACCAGCCCGTTTCGCGCGGCATAGGCGTCGACCTGCATGAATAGCCCGGCATAGTACAGGATGGCCGGGATCACCGCAGCCAGCGCCACCTCGGCGTAGGACACGTTGAGGAACTGCGCCATCACGAAGGCGGTGGCGCCCATCACCGGCGGGGCCAGCACCGCGCCGGTCGAGGCACAGGCCTCGATCGCCCCGGCATAGCTGGCGCGAAAACCGCTTTTCTTCATCACCGGAATGGTCATGGTGCCGGCGGTCAGCACGTTGGACACGATGCTGCCGGACATCATGCCGAGCAGGCCGGAGGCGAAGATGCACACCTTCGCCGCCCCGCCGCGGAAGGTGCCGCACAGCGAGAACGACAGGTTGATGAAGAACTTGCCTGCCCCGGTCATCATCAGCGCGGTGCCGAACACCAGAAAGCCGATCACCGTGTCGGCGAAGGCCTGGATCGGAATGCCGAGCAAGCTCTCATTGGACAGCACGTGATAGGCGGCGGTTTCGCTGAGGTCGGATTGGTGGCCCTTCAGCGGCCCCAGCCAGCCCTGGCCAGCGACCACGGGATACAGGGTGAACGGTGCCACGCTGAGCAACAGGCTCCAGCCTCCGGTGCGGCGCAACGCTTCCATCAGGATCGCCCACATGACGAAGCCGGCCACCAGCACCGGCTTGGGCACCGCGCCGGGGTCCATCTCCCAGCCCATGGCGTTGGACTCGCCGATCACGCTCATCAGATAGACCGAGATACCGGCCGAAAGCCCAAACAGCGCGATATCCAGCCAGGACACCTGCTCCAGCGAGGCGCTCTCGCTGGCCGGGAAGATCAGGAAGGTGAACGGCAGCATCAGCAGGATCAGCAGGTACATATATTCAGTGTTCAGCACCGTGGCGCCGACAAAGAAGCGCAGTCCGAATTGCTGGTTGATGCAAAGGAAGATGGTCACGGCGGTGGCCGCCAGCAGCAGCGCGCGCCACCAGCCGCGCGGTGCGCGCAGCCGCATCGTCTCGGCCTCGGCCAACCCTCCCATCACATGGGGATCGTCGTATTCCACGCGCTTGGCGGCCGCGGCGGTCACCTGTCCCGACACTGGGGTTTCCCGGCTTATTCGCTATAGCCGAGTGCCAGGCCGGCACTGGTCAGCGCCGTTTCGCGCATTTTCATCCACGAAGCCCGGAAGGCATCCTTGTCTTCGGGCGGGTTGGTCTTGAGAAACGCCTGCCAGGTGCTGCCGAGCAATTCCTGGCGCTTCACCAGGGCGGCATTGTTCTGCTCCGCCGCCTCGGTCCAAACCCCGGCCTCCTTGAGCGCACGCACCGCGCCGGGATGGTAGGGCATCGACCAGGTCAGGTTCTGCCGCTTGGCCTCCAACCCATCCACGCCGACGACGGCATCCTTGTAGTCGCCGTAGTGGTCGATCATCGCGCGGGCGAGCTGGTGGATCGCGCCCTCGCTCTGGTTCATGTAGGCGATGAACATCGGATAGGGGTAGACCGGCAGCTCGAAGGACTGATCCTTGGCGTAGCCGGCGCCGCAGGTCGATTTGTGCGGATAGAAATACGGCGCGATCTTCTGCACCCGCGCCCAGCCCGCCGTGTCCGAGGCGGCGAATTCCGGCCAGACCACGCCGCGCGGCGAATTCTCCGCCTCCTTGGCCTGGCCCGAGATGGTCGAGGCAAAGGCGATATCGGCCTCGTTGTTGATAAAGCCCTTGAACATCGCGCCGTAGGAGGAGAATTCCACCAGCGTCACGTCCTTGGCGGTCAGCCCGGCAAAAGCGATCAGCGCCAGCATCGACTGGTTGATCGCCGGCGAGCCGCGCACCGTGCCCATCCGCTTGCCGCGCAAATCGGCCATGGTGCGCGCGCCGGTATCCTTGGCCACCGCGATTGCCTGGCCGTTGCACGACGACGACGACAGGATAAGCCGCGCCGGCTGCGGGCCCCAATCCTTGGCGGCGAAATCCAGCACGCCTTCCTGCGCGAAATAGGTGCCGATGCCGTTGGCCGAGATCTGCGCCCGCCCGGTCTTCAGCGGCGCCATCCGCGCGGTGTCGTTACCGGCCGGCAGGACGCGCAAATCCACGCCGAGCCGGGCCTTGAGCATCTGGCCCACGGCGACGATCTGGTTGAAGCCGTTCGAACCGGTCTCGTAGGCGGTCGCCGAAATGCTCGCCGGCAGCTTGTCCTGTGCCAGCGCGGGCACCAAGGCACTGAGCGCCAAGCCGATCGCCGCGCCAAAGCCGACACGCTTCGCCGAAAAGTGACCCATCGCCAGCCCCCGCCGTTCTTGTGATGTTGCCGACTATATGGCCGAAGCCCGCCCAGCCGCCAAGCGCCGATCGCGCGACGCCATCGGCACGCCAAGCCTGCGCACGCGGCGCCTGCTTGGTGACAAAACTCTCTGATAAGAACTGAAAGGAGCCGGATGGTGGGCGCGACAGGGATTGAACCTGTGACCCCCGCCGTGTCAAGGCGATGCTCTCCCGCTGAGCTACGCGCCCATCCGAAACCCCTCCATAGAACGCACCCCGGCGCCGTGCAAGCGCCCGCGACGCCGCGACATGCAATTCAGCATGGCGTCGTGATCTGAATTGCTCTGGCGGGAGCAAAAAGCTTCAATAGGCCGATGGACCTGCCCATTCCCGACCTTGCGCTCGCATCCCCGGTCACCGTGCACCAGCCGGCCAGTGCGTTCGCCCCGCTGGTCTTCGCCTCGGCACATTCGGGCCGCGATTATTCGCCCGCCTTCGTCGCCGCCTCGCGCCTGGACGCCCACCGCCTGCGCCGCAGCGAGGACAGCTTCGTCGACGAGTTGTTCGCCGACATCCCCGCCCTCGGCATGCCGCTGGTCTGCGCCACCTTTCCGCGCGCCTTCTGCGATGCCAACCGCGAGCCGTGGGAACTCGACCCCGCGATGTTCGACGATGCCCTGCCATCCTGGGTCAACACCGCCAGCCCGCGCGTCGGCGCCGGCCTCGGCACCATCGCGCGGATCGTCGCCTCGGGCGAGCCGATCTACCGCGGCCGCCTGCGCTTCGCCGAGGCCGAGGCGCGAATCCAATCCTGCTGGGAGCCGTTCCACGCCGCCCTGACCGGCGAGATCGAGGCCGCGCACGCCCGCTTCGGCGCCTGCGTGCTGATCGACTGCCATTCCATGCCGGCCAACTCGCTGCCGCCGCGCAACCAGGTCGACATCGTCCTTGGCGACGCCCACGGCACCGCTTGCGCGCCGGCGGTGGTCCTCGCGGTGGAAGAGGTGCTGACCCAGCTCGGCTTCTCGGTCCGGCGCAACGATCCCTATGCCGGCGGCTTCATCACCCGCCATTACGGCCGCCCGCGCCAGGGCATCCACGCGGTGCAGATCGAGATCAACCGCACACTCTACATGGATGAGGCCCGCATCGAGCGCCTGGCCGGCTTCGACGCCCTGCGCCATCGTCTCGCCCGCGCCGCCGCCGCCCTGGCCACCCGCGTCGCCACGCTGGAGCTTTAGTCCGCTGGACAAAAAAAGGGCGGTGCCACGAGGGCACCGCCAAGTTTAGGGAGGAAACGTCCAAGAAGCAGAAGGCAACTGAATGCCTCGCTGCGATGCACAACCTACGGCGCCGATCATTCGTGTGCAAGCGATATTTTGCATTGCAGCATTTCTCCGGCCGCAGAGAGCGCGCCCCTTGCACGAATGTGATTCGCGACGCTGCCGTACTCACGCTACCAACCGGCCATGCGCGCAAATCTATGGGCGGTCCTGGCCTGCGCCGTCGCCGTGCTGATTGGCGCGCCGCCGAACCACGCCCGCGCCCAGTCCGCCCACGCCCAGTCCGCCCGGCCCGTCACCGGCATCGCCCTGCCGCCGCCCGCCCCCGGCATCCAATGCCGCCAGGCCATCCACGCCGCCGAACGTGCCGCCGCCATCCCGATGCAGCTCATGGCCGCCATCGCCCGCGTCGAATCTGGCCGCCCGGATGCCCAGGGCGCCATCCACCCCTGGCCCTGGACCATCAACGCCGAGGGCGCCGGCCAGTATTTCGCCTCCAAGGACGCCGCCCTGGCTGCCGTCCGCGCGCTACAGGCACGCGGCGTCCGCTCGATCGATATCGGCTGCATGCAGGTCAACCTGCTCCACCACCCGGCGGCCTTCGCCACCCTCGACCAAGCCTTCGACCCCGCCACCAACGCCGCCTATGCCGCGCGCTATCTCAACGACCTCTACGCCGCCACCCGCGACTGGACCCGCGCCACCGCCAGCTACCACTCCGCCACTCCGGAACTCGGCGAGGCCTATCAGCGCCGCGTCGCCGCCGTCTGGCCCGAGGAACAGCGCCGCGGCGGCACCGGGCTCGGTCTGCATCAGGCCAACGCCCAAACTTTCCACGCAATGACCACCCATGCCTTCACCCGCAACGCCTGGAACACTGTCGGCCGGCCCATCGCTGCGCGCGCCACCCCGAATATACGTGTTAAAATTGTAAATACCGCATCACTTGTGAAATACCCGCCATCGCCTTAGATTTCCTCATGTCGGCCGTGAATTGGCCGCCTGCACAGGGAAATCCACCATGGCGCGCATCCACGTCATCCACGAAAACCCCGACTGGCTGCCGCCGCTGACCGCCGCCCTGGACCAGCGCGGCCTGCCCTGGACCGACTGGTTCATCCACGAAGGCGCCTGGGACCTCGCCGCGCCGCCGCCCGAGGGCGTGTTCTACAACCGCATGTCCGCCAGCTCGCACACCCGCGACCACCGCTATTCCGCCGAACTGACCGCCGGCATCCTGGCCTGGCTCACCCGCTGGGGCCGCATTGTGGTCAACGGCCCCGCGGCACTGGATCTCGAAATCAGCAAAGCCCGCCAATACGCCGCCCTGGAAGCCGCCGGCATCCGCACCCCGCGCAGCATCATGGTCGCCGGCCGGAGCAAAATCGTCGCCGCCGCCGAAACCCATTTCCCCGGCCAGCCCGTCATCCTCAAGCCCAACCGCGGCGGCAAGGGACTGGGCGTGCGCCTGTTCCACACCATCGAAGGCCTGCGCGAATACGTCGCCAGCCCGGAATACGAAGCCCCGGTCGACGGCATCCAGCTCCTGCAACAATACGTCCGCGCCCCCCGCCCGGTCATCACCCGCGCCGAATTCGTCGGCCGCCGCTTCGTCTACGCCGTCGAGGTCGACACCAGCGAAGGCTTCGAACTCTGCCCCGCCGACGTCTGCGCGATTGGGGAAGCAGCATGCCCGGTCGGCGAAACCCCGGGAAAACCCGACCATAAGTTCACCGTCCTCCCCGGCATCGACTCCGCCCTGCGCGCCCGCCTCGAAACCTTCCTCGAACGCGCCCAAATCGACGTCGCCGGCATCGAATTCATCGCCGACGAGACCGGCGCCCCGCTGGTCTACGACGTCAACACCAACACCAATTACAACCCCGACGCCGAAACCCGCGCCAACCTCACCGGCACCGACCGATCCGGGCCAGGGGCTATCGCTACCTACCTCGGTCAACTGCTCGCACAGGAACAACGCCAGGCAGCTTGAGAAGAAAGGGTTCTTTTTTGAAAAAAAGAACCAA
>JANXSA010000454.1 GCA_025352915.1 Rhodospirillales bacterium
CGCCGGCGTTCGGTGGCGGCACTGACGCTGTGCATGCCGCTCATTCTGCTGATCGTCGGGCTCAAGATCTACCCGACCTTCTATGCGGTGTTCCTGAGCATGCTCGACCGCAAGATGAACAACTTTGTCGGGCTGGATAACTTCATATTTTTGCTGGACCGGCCTTCATTCCAGCTGGTGATCTTCCAGTCATGCCTGTTCGCGGTCAGCGCGGTGATCATGAAAGCGTTCATCGGGTTCATCCTGGCCCATCTGATGCACAATATCCGCGGCCCCAGCCAACGCGTCTGGCGCGGCCTGCTGCTGGTGCCGTGGGTGATTCCGCTGTCGCTGTCCACGCTGACTTGGTGGTGGTTGTTCGATCCGTCCTATTCGGCGTTCAACTGGACCTTGAACTGGCTCGGCCTGCCGGAAATTCCGTTCCTCGGCACGGTGTGGAACGCCCGCCTCTCGGTGATCGCGGTCAATACCTGGTTCGGCGCGCCATTCTTCATGATCATGTATCTGGCGGCGCTGAAATCGGTGCCTGAGCAGCTTTACGAGGCCGCGGCGATCGACGGCGCCGGCGCCTGGCAGCGGCTGATCTACATCACCCTGCCGATGATGCGGAACATCATCCTGATCACGGTGCTGTATAGTCTGATCGTCACCTTCGCCGATTTCGACATCGTGCGCATCCTGACCAATGGCGGGCCGCAGGACGGCACCCATCTGTTCGCCACCTACGCCTTCTCCGTCGGCATCCAGTCGGGCAACATCCCGCGCGGCGCCTCGGTCAGCCTGTTCATGTTCCCGATCCTGGCCACGCTCGCCTTCTTCGTGCTGCGCGACGTGCTGAAGCGTAACAAGGAGGTCGCGGTATGAGTGCGACGACGGCCAACAACGTCCCTGTGGTCAAGAAGTCCAAGCTCGGCAGCCTGGAGCGGCAGCGGCTCTGGTCGGTGCGTGGCAGCTTTGCCGCGCTCAGCGTGTTCGTGGTGATCTTCCTGATCCCGCCATTCTACATGATCATGACGAGCCTGAAATCTTCGGCCGAGATATCGGCTCAGAAGGGCAATCCATGGATCGTCCAGAACCCGACGCTGGACAACTTCATCCACCTGGCGACCGATGCGTCGTTCCAGCGCTACTTCCTGAACTCGGTCTGGGTCACGGCACTGGTCGTTGTCCTCAGCATGACCATCGCCATCCTGGCGGCGTTCAGCCTGTCGCGCATGGGGTTCAAGGGCGCCACGGTGCTCTCGACCGGCGTGTTCCTCACCTACCTCGTGCCGCCGTCGCTGCTGTTCATCCCGCTGTTCCAGATCGTCGGCTCGCTCGGGCTGATCAACAACACCTGGGTGCTGGTCCTGCTCTTCCCCACCCTGGCGGTGCCGTTCTGCACCTGGATCATGATCGGCTACTTCAACTCGATCCCCAAGGAGCTGGACGAGGCCGCCCTGATCGACGGCGCCAGCTATCCGCAGATCCTGATCCTGATCTTCATCCCGGTCGCCCTGCCCGGCATCATCGCTGCCACCATCTTCGCCTTCACCGTCGCCTGGGGCGGATTCCTGTATCCGCTCGCCTATCTCTATAGTTCTGACCAGGCGACATTGACGGTGGGCATCGTCCGCGAACTCATCCGCGGCGACGTCTTCGCCTGGGGCATGATCATGGCCGCCTGCGTCATGGCCGCCGCCCCACCGGTGATCGTCTACACCTTCCTGATGGACTACTACGTCGCTGGCCTCACCGCCGGCGCCACCAAGGGCTGACCACTCACCGCCTTCACGAGAGAAACGACAGCCGCCACCAATAGCCTCAGGGCGGTGTGCGGCTCGACAAGGGGAAATGACGGCATGGCTAACGTTTCGATCCGCAAGGTCGTGAAGGCTTACGAAGGCGACGTCCAGGCGGTGAAGGGGATCGATCTGGAGATCAACGACCACGAGTTCGTGGTGCTGGTCGGCCCGTCCGGCTGCGGCAAATCCACTACCCTGCGCATGATCGCGGGCCTGGAGGAAATCACCGCCGGCGAGATCTGGATCGGTGGCGACGTGGTGAACGACGTTCCGCCGCGCGACCGCGACATCGCCATGGTGTTCCAGAACTACGCGCTGTATCCGCACATGAGCGTGTTCGAGAACATGGCCTTTGGCCTGAAGCTGCGCAAATTCCCCAAGGACGAGATCAAGCGCCGGGTCGACGACGCCGCCAAGATGCTCGACATCCAGATGCTGCTGGACCGTAAGCCCAAGGCACTGTCCGGTGGCCAGCGCCAGCGCGTGGCGATGGGACGCGCCATCGTGCGCAACCCGAAAGTGTTCCTGTTCGACGAGCCGCTGTCCAACCTCGATGCCAAGCTGCGCGTGCAGATGCGCACCGAGATCAAGAAGGTGCACCAGTTGGTGCCGACCACCACCGTCTACGTGACGCATGACCAGATCGAAGCCATGACCTTGGCCGACCGCGTTGTGGTGATGAACCACGGCATCATCGAACAGGTGGGCGCGCCGCAGGAGCTGTACCACAACCCGCAGACCCGCTTCGTGGCCGGCTTCATCGGCTCGCCGGCGATGAACTTCCTGCCGTGCCAGGTGATCGACGAAGGCGGCCTCAAGGTCCAGTTGGCCGACGGCACCAAGATGGCGATCCCCGCCGCCCGCGTCGATCGCTATGGCCCGTTCAAGGGCCAGAAGATGACGCTCGGAATTCGCCCGGAACACATGACCGAGACCCATGACTCCGAGAAGCCCGGCGTGCAGCTGATGAATGCCAATGTCGACGTGATCGAGCCGATGGGCATGGAAACCCTGGTGCATCACTTCGTCGACGGCGTCGCGGTGTGCTCGCGCATCGACCCCAATGTGCAGACCGGGCCGGGGCAGATCCTGCCGCTGGCGATCGACATGAACAACATGCACCTGGTCGAGGATGCGTCCAACCGCGTGGTCTGATCTCAGGTTTTAGCCTCTTGCATCGCGGCCGATCGGGCGTCACCGTCCGGTCGGCCGTTTTGTATTCGCGGCAAGAATCGTGAGGAGCGCAGCATGCCGACACTCGACGGTAAGACCGCCTGGGTCACCGGGGCCGGGACCGGGATTGGCCGTGCCATTGCTTTGGCACTGACCCGGGCCGGGGCCCGCGTGGGGTTGAGCGGGCGGACCGTCGGCACGCTGGAAGAAACCGCCGCGGCGATCCGGGCCGAGGGGGGTGTCTGTACCGTGGCACCTTGTGACGTGGGCTCGGCCGAGCAGGTTGACCATGCGTGGAATGCCGTTGTCGCCGAGTTCGGCGAGGTCGATATCCTGGTCAACAATGCCGGCTGGAACCTGCCGCGCCGGGCGTGGAAGCAACTGACGCCGGAGTCGGTGCAGCAGATGGCCAATGTGAACCTGGTCGGGCCGTTCCTGTGCACGCTCAAGGTGTTGCCGGCGATGCGGGCTAAGCGCGATGGCGTGGTGGTCAACGTGGCTTCGATGGCGGCCACTGGGATCTTTCTGGTCTCGGGGGTTGCGTACAATGCCACCAAACATGGGGCGCGGGCGATGAGCCTGTCGCTGAATGCCGAGGAGGGCATCCATGGCATTCGTTCGGTGTGCATCAATCCCGGCGAGGTCGAGACGCCGATCATGGATAAGCGGCCGCAGCCGCCTTCGGCCGAGGCGCGAAAGCTGATGGTCCAGCCGGAGGACGTGGCCGCCGCGGTGGTGTTCTGTGCGACGCTGCCGCCGCGGTCGTGCGTCAGCGAACTGACCATCGTGCCGACCGACAATAATTTCTATCGCGCCGACGCCCAGGCGATCGCCGCGCGACCGTAGGGGAACCGCCATGGCCGACTTGCCCACCCACATCATCGCCGTCGACACGTTGCAGCGCTTCGTGGCCGAGATCTTTGGCAAGGCCGGGACATCCGGCGAAGAAGCGGCGCGGATTGCCCATCACCTGATCGGTGCCAACCTGACCGGGCATGACAGCCACGGGGTGATCCGGGTGCCGCGCTATGTGCAGAACCTGCAAGACGGTGATGTTGTTGCCAACCAGCAAGTCGAGATCGTCACCGAGGGGCCGACCCATGCGGTGATCGACGGGCATATGGGGTTCGGGCAGACGGTGGGGCCGCAGGCGGTGGATTTCGGGATCGCCAAGGCGAAACAGGCCGGCATGTGCATCATCGCGCTGCGCAACTCCGGGCATATCGGGCGGATTGGCGATTGGGGTGAGCGGGCGGCCGAGCAAGGGTTGGTCTCGCTGCATTTCGTCAATGTCTATCAGGGGCAGCTGGTGGCGCCGTTTGGCGGGGTCGATCGGCGGTTTTCGACCAATCCGGTTTGTATCGCCATTCCGATGGAGGATGGAGCGCCTCCCCTGCTGCTCGATTTCGCCACCTCGGTGGTGGCCGAGGGCAAGGTTTTGGTGGCCTCCAACGGTGGCAAGGCTTTGCCGGCCGATGCGCTGATCGGGCCGGATGGGACGATCTCCGATGATCCCGCGACGCTGTACGGGCCGCTCACACCGGGCGGGCCGCGCAGCGCCGGCAATGGGCCGGGCTCGATCCGGGCATTTGGCGACCATAAGGGCTCGGGCATCGCCTTCATGTGCGAGATCCTTGCCGGGGTGCTGACCGGGGGCGGGACCTCCGGGCCGGTGGATCCCGATCGCACCCGGCGGCGGATCGCCAATGGGATGTTCTCGATCTACCTCGATCCGCATCGCTTTGGGTCGTCGAACTTCGTCGCCGAGGCGCGGGAGTATGCCAATTACGTCAAGGCGTCGCGGCTGGCGCATGGGGTGGATGAGGTGCTGGTGCCCGGTGAGCCGGAATCGCGGGCGCGGGCGGAGCGGCTGGCAAACGGGGTGCCGTTGCAGGTGGATACCTGGAATAGCATCGTGGCGACGGCGCGGGGGTTGGGGGTGAGTGCGCCGAATTGAGGAAAGAGAAGGATTCTTCTTTTTGTGAACAAAAAGAAGCAAAAAAACTTTATTTGTTTTGATTTCGTAATAATATTGACGTGCGGTTGCTCGCCGGGTGAAGGGGTTTTTGCGCGGATTCTGGGGGTGCGCGGGCTGAGCGGGGGCGTGAGGATGGGGTGACGGCGGCGGGTTGCGGGCTTGGCCGCTGGGGAGTGGGCGTGCTGGTGCGCGGCGGAGTACCGGCGTGAGGGCGCGGGCGGGCGGCCGGGCGGCGGCTGGGGCGATGGGAAGACGATTTGCGCGGATGGGGTTGGCTGGGGCGACTCGGCTGCGTGACCGGGCGGGCGGGTGTGGCGGGGAGAGTGCCGGCTTGCCAAAGCTGGAGGAAATGTTCGAGCCGGGCGAAGATGCGCGCGAAGATGGCGGCGATCAGGGCATGCAGGGCGGCGGACAGAATCCGGGTGTCAGCTTTGGGGTGATGGGGGAGGCGCGCAAGCCAGCAAGCTGGTCGGCCAATGGGATGTTTGTTTCCATTGGCTCGGATACTAACTAACTACATTCGGTGAATCAAGGAAATTTTGCTCGGATTGGAGATTTTTTTGGCGGGCCGTTTTGGGCAGCAAGAGCCCCCCTCGTCGATCCGCTTCGCGGCTCAACCCGCCCGCCCAAGCGCGGGGAGAGAAGATTCTTGTGGATGAAGAAGAAGGAAGCGTGGATCCTTCGCTTCGCTCAGGACAAGGTTTTTTTGCTTCTTTTTGTTCACAAAAAGAAGGCTTTGCTTCCCCTGCCCTACCGCCGCCGGCCCAGTTCGGCGACGCAGGTTTCGAAGGCGGCGAGGTCTTGCCAGGCTTCGGCGCGCGGGAGGTCGCGGATCACCAGGGTGCCGCCCGAGGCGGCGATGGCGGCGTCGATCATCAAGTTGTCGGCGAGGCCGGGGAAGTCTTCGAGCAGCATTCCTTCGGCGTCATGGGTGCCGGCGGGGGTTGCGCAGAAGGTGCGGGTTCGGGCGATGAAGGGGGCGGCGGTGTTGGTCCAGCCGCAGACTGGGCGGCCGAGGGCGCGCATGAAGCCGAGCTCGAAGACGGTGCCGGCGTCGGCGCTGGGGCCGCGGAACGGGGTGAGGTTGGCGATCAGGGCGGCGCAGCTGTTGATATGGGCTTCGTTGCGGCGGGCGATGCGGAAGGCTTCGGGCAGGGTTTGCCAGTGCGGGAGGTCGCCGCCGTCGAGCGGGTCGAGCGGGGAGATGCCGATGAGGCCGTGGCGGGCGCAGATCTGCTTCAGCGCGGCCGCGCGGGCCAGCGGATCGGGCAGGAACACGTCGGGGCCGGCGAGATAGACGCGCATGGCGGGATTTTGCCGGGGGTGGACGGTTAGGGGAAGGAAGATTCTTCTTTTTGTGAACAAAAAGAAGCAAAAAAACTTTGGCTGCTGGTGGGAAAGGTTGAGGCCAGACGGGAAGAAAGAAGCGTGGATCCTTCGCTTCGCTCAGGATGACGGCGGAGTTTCCAGGATGACGGCGGTGGTTGGTGGGTTCTGGTCTTATGGATGAAGTTTTTTTGCTTCTTTTTGTTCACAAAAAGAAGAATCTTGCTGTCACTTGGCTTTCTCATTCGGACCAGGCGCGCAGGGCGATCTGGCTTTGGTCGAAGGTATCGGCGAGGCCGCGGGCGGCGGTTCGGGCGGCGGAGATGTCGCCGGCGTGGGCGGGGGCGAGGATGGCGCGGGCTTGGGCTTCGATGCGGGCGAGGCCGTAGCTGCTGGCCATGCCGGCCAGGGCGTGGGCTTCGCGTTCGACCGGTTCGGCAGCGTTGCCGGCCAGGGCGGTTTCGAGGGCGGTGAGGCGATCGCGCATGTCATCCAGGCATTGCCGGCAGAGGGTGGTCAGGACGCCCGGCGGCAGGTCGCGGCGCAGTTCGGCGAGGCGGGCGGTGTCGAGCAGGGAGTCGGCGGGCGGCGGGGCCGGGGCAGATAGTGTGGTGCCGTGTTGCAGCGCTTCGCGCAGCAGGGTGGCGGGGACGGGTTTGCTCATCATGCCTTGCATGCCGGCGGCGAAGCAGCGGGCGCGTTCGGCTTCGCCGGTATTGGCGGTGAGGGCGAAGATCGGCACGCGGCCGGCGGGACCGGCCAGGGCGCGGATGCGGCTGGCGGCGTCGTATCCGCTCATGCCCGGCATCATCAGGTCCATCAGGACGACGTCGTAGGGGGTGATGGCGGCGAGGCGGAGGGCTTCGGCGCCGGAGCTGGCGACATCGACCCGGTGGCCTTCGCGGCGCAGTTGGGTGGCGGTGACGACCTGGTTTACCTGCATGTCCTCGACCAGCAGGACGAGACAGCGGCGCGGGCGGGCCGCCGGGATGAGTGGCGGGCTAGGCGCGGGGGCGGCTGCTTCGGGGGGGGGAGCTTCGGGGGTGAAGCGGGGGCGGGCGGTGACGTCGGTGCAGCACAGCAGCAGGCCGCCGCCGGGGATGGGGTTCAGGGTGAATTCGACGATGCTGCCATCCGGACGGTGGCGCAGGCGGGGGAAGGCGCCGGGGCCGCTGGCGATCAGGGCGGATTGGCGCGCGACTTCCTGATCGACGTCGACCAGGCCGAACTCGCCGGCCTCGGCGGACAGCCGCAGCAGCGCGGCCAGGGTGGCGGCTTCGCGCGGCGTGTCGTCCGGCAGGCCGCTGAGGGCGGCGAAGCGGCGGTTCCAGTGGACGACGCGCAGGGCGGCATCGGCGATCAGCACGCCGTCATCGGCGGCTTCGAGGGCGGCATCGAGCCAGGCGGCGCGGCTGGCGGCACGCTGACGGGCGGCGGCTTCGGCGGCCAGGGCGCGGGCCTGGGCGGCGAGGTCGCGGCGCGTGGCGCGCAGGCGGGCGGCGAGCCAGGTGATGGCTGCCAGCAGCGCGATCGCCGGCAGGGCCAGCAGGTCCAGGGGCAGCTCAGCGGGCAAGCGCGGTTCCTTGTCTTGGCGGATCGGATGGGGGCGGGGACGAGTCCATACATTAGTCCGGCGGCGTGGAAATCGGGAAGGCAAGTGGCAGGAAGAGTCTTCTTTTTGTGAACAAAAAGAAGCAAAAAAACTTTATCCGTTAAGGGGTGTAGTTCCTAAGGTGATCTGTACACTGCACAGTTGCGGCGTAAAGAGCCCCCCTCCGGCTCCCCCCGCCCAAGCGCGAGGGGAGAGAAGTAAGCTTATGGATGAAGTTTTTTTGCTTCTTTTTGTTCACAAAAAGAAGACTTTTTCTGCCGCTTGGTTTGCCGGCTTTCGACAAGGCCATGGGGCGGGGACGCGGACTTGCCGCGGGGCGGCGCGGATGGCATTGAGGGTGCGCGATCGGCCGCGGGCGGCTTTTGTAGCAGATAGTGAGGATGGCATGGCGAAGATCAAGGTGAAGACCCCGGTTGTGGAGCTGGACGGGGACGAGATGACCCGGATTATCTGGGGCTTCATCAAGGACAAGCTGATCCTGCCTTACCTGGATGTGGACCTGAAGTATTACGATCTCAGTATCGAGTATCGTGACCAGACCGATGACCAGGTGACGGTGGATGCGGCGCACGCGATCCGGCAGTACGGCGTGGGTGTGAAGTGCGCGACCATCACGCCGGACGAGGAGCGGGTGGTTGAGTTCAAGCTGAAGAAGATGTGGCGCTCGCCGAACGGCACGATCCGCAACATCCTGGACGGCACGATTTTCCGCGAGCCGATCATTTGCAAGAACGTGCCGCGGCTGGTGTCGCATTGGAGCCAGCCGATCGTGATCGGGCGGCATGCTTATGGCGATGTTTACCGGGCGGTGGAGGCGAAGATCCCCGGGCCGGGCAAGGCGACGCTGTCGTTTCAGCCGGCTGACGGGTCGGCGCCGACGGTGCTGGAGGTGCATGACTTCAAGGGCCCGGGCGTGATGATGGCCATGCACAACACGACGGCGTCGATCACCGGGTTTGCGCGGGCGAGCTTTAACTATGGGCTGGCGCGCAAGTATCCGGTTTATATGTCGACCAAGAACACGATTTTGAAGGCCTATGACGGGACCTTCAAGGACATCTTCCAGGATGTGTTTGAGAAGGAATTCGCCGATAAGTTCAAGGCGGCGGGGCTGACCTATGAGCACCGGCTGATCGACGACATGGTGGCGTGCGCGTTGAAGTGGGAAGGCGGGTATGTCTGGGCGTGCAAGAACTATGGCGGCGATGTGCAGAGCGATATCGTGGCGCAGGGGTTTGGCTCGCTCGGGTTGATGACCTCGGTGCTGCTGTCGCCCGATGGCAATACGGTGGAGAGCGAGGCGGCGCACGGGACGGTGACGCGGCATTTCCGCGAGCATCAGAAGGGGCGGGAGACGAGCACCAATCCGATCGCCTCGATCTTTGCCTGGACGCGCGGGCTGATCTATCGCGGGCGGTTCGATGGCACGCCGGATGTGACCGGATTTGCCGAGACGCTGGAGCGGGTGTGCATCGAGACGGTGGAGAGCGGGTTCATGACCAAGGACCTGGCGGTTCTGATCGGCAAGAATGAGCCGTTCCTGAATACGCAGGACTTTTTGGGTAAGATCGACGCGAACCTTGGGAAGGCAATGGCCTGATCCCTTGGCTTCGGGTGTTTCTGGGAAAGGCTCGCCTCGCGGCGGGCCTTTTTCGTCTGATGCTGCTGCTGCGCCGGCGGTGGCTTGGACGACCCGCGTGGTGTTTTTGATGGTGGGCGTGGGGATCGCGGTGTGGGCGCCGCTGGTGCCGGATGCCAAGGCGCGGCTGGGGCTGGATGATGGGCAGTTGGGGACGTTGCTGCTGGGGCTGGGGATTGGTGGGTTGGTGGCGTTGCCGGTGGCGGGGCCGCTGGTGCAGGCGCGCGGGCCGCGGGCGGTGATGCTGGGGGCCGGGCTGCTGTTTTGCGCGCTGTTGCCGGGGTTGGCGGTGGCGCCGGGGGCGGTTTGGCTGGCGGGGGCGCTGGTGCTGCTGGGGGCGTGCACCGGGGCGGTGGATATCGCGATGAACGCGCAGGCGGCGGCGGTGGAGACGGCGACCGGGCGGACGCTGATGAGCGGGTTCCATGGGGCGTATTCGGCGGGGGGGGTGCTTGGGAGCCTGGCGATGATGGGGTTGCTGGGGATGGGGGTGGCGCCGGTTTGGTGCGCGGGGGTGTTGGGCGGGGTGTGTGCGGTGGCGCTGGTGCTGCGGGCGGGGAGCATGTTGCCCCGAGGGGAAGAGGGGGGGGCGGTGGATTCGGCGGCGCCGCGGCTGGTGTTGCCGCGCGGGCGGCTGGCGGGGCTGGGGGCGCTGTGTTTCATCGCGTTTTTGTTGGAGGGGACGATCCTGGATTGGTCCGGGGTGTTTATTCGCTTTGTGCTGGGGCAGGAGGTGGCGCGGGCGGGGCTGGGGTTTGCGGCGCTGGCGGTGGCGATGACGGCGGGGCGGCTGAGCGGGGATGCGATTGTGCGGCGGTTTGCGCCGGTGCCGGTTTTGGTGGCGGGGAGTGTGTTGGCGTGTGCGGGGTTTGCGCTGGCGGCTTGGCCGGGGGGGTTGGCGGGGTTTTTGGTGGGGTGTGGGCTGGTGGGGCTGGGGGTGGCGAATATGGTGCCGATTTTGTTCAGTGCGGCCGTTCGAATAGAGGGGGGCCGGACGAAGGGGATGGCGGCGGGGGCGGCGATCGCGGCGGTGGCGGCGCCGGGGTATGCCGGGTTGCTGGCGGGGCCGGTGGCGGTGGGGTGG
>JANXSA010000481.1 GCA_025352915.1 Rhodospirillales bacterium
CGCGTACTGGCTGATCTGATAGCCGGCGGGCAGGTCGGCGTAGAAGTAGTTCTTGCGGTCGAACCGGCTGACCAGGTTGATGTGGGCGTCCAGCCCCAGCCCGGTCCGCACCGCCTGCGCAATCGCCTCCCGGTTCACCACCGGCAACATCCCGGGAAACGCCGCATCGACAAAGCTGACCTGACTGTTCGCCGCCGCCCCAAACGCCGTCGCCGCCCCGCTGAACAACTTCGACTTGCTGATCACCTGGGCATGAACCTCAAGCCCGACGACCACTTCCCAAGCCCCGCTCGCCCCCTCGATCGTATACGCCATTGCTAGACCCCCGCCCGGATACCAGGCAACGCCGAGAACCCCGCCGCCCGCTCCAACGCCGCCCCCACGGCAAACACCGTCTCCTCATCGAACGGCTTGCCCAACACCTGCAACCCCAACGGCAACCCCTGCCCGTCCAACCCGGCCGGCACCGACAGCCCAGGTATCCCGGACATATTAGCCGGCACGGTGAACACGTCGTTGAGATACATCGTGATGGGATCATCCATCTTCTCACCCTGCGCAAACGCCGCCGAGGGAGCGGTCGGCGTCACCAGCGCATCGACCTTCTGAAAGACATCGGTGAAGTCCTTCAGGATCAACGCCCGCACCTTCTGCGCCTTGAGATAATAGGCATCGTAATACCCCGCCGACAGCACATAGGTCCCGATCAGTACCCGCCGCTTCACCTCCGCCCCAAACCCCTCGGCACGGGTATTCTCATACAATTCCGCCAGATCATCCCCGCCAGTACGAGCCCCAAACCGCACCCCGTCATAGCGCGCCAGATTGGACGAAGCCTCCGCCGGCGCCACGATGTAATAGGTCGCCAACCCATACTTGGTATGCGGCAGCGAAACGTCGACGATCTTCGCCCCTGCCTCGCGCAGCCACCCCAACCCCTGCTGCCACAACGCCTCGATCTCCGGCGCCATGCCATCGCTGCGGTATTCTTTCGGAACCCCGATCCGCAACCCCTTCACCCCCCGCCGGCACGCAGCAGCAAAATCCGGCACCGGCAAATCGGCACTGGTCGAATCCTTGGGATCAAACCCCGCCATCGACCCCAACAGGATCGCCGCATCCTCCACCGTGCGCGCCAACGGCCCCGCCTGGTCAAGCGACGAGGCAAACGCGACCACACCCCAGCGCGAACACCGCCCATAGGTCGGCTTGATCCCGACAATGCCGCAAAAACTCGCCGGCTGGCGGATCGACCCGCCGGTATCCGTCGCCGTCGCCCCCAGCGCGATCCGCGCCGAAACCGCCGCCACCGACCCACCGGACGACCCACCAGGCACCAGCGGACGATTATCGCCGGCGCGGGTCCACGGCGAAGCCACCGGCCCAAACGCCGAGGTCATGTTCGACGACCCCATGGCAAACTCGTCCATGTTCGCCTTGCCCAGAAACACCGCCCCATCCCGCAACAAATTAGCCGTCACCGTGCTCTCATACGGCGGAATGAACGGCTCCAGGATCCGGCTGCCGGCTGTCGTCCGAACACCCAGAGTGCAGAACAGATCCTTGATCGCCAGCGGAATGCCGGTAAGTGGCGCGTGCGTCCCGGTGGCAAGCGCTGCATCAGCGGCCTTCGCCTGCGCCCGGGCGGCCTCGCCGGTAACAAGCACATAGGCATTGAGCCGCGGATTCAACGCCTCGATCGCCGCGAGATAGGCCTCGGTGAGGTCCAGCGCGGAGAATTCCCGGCGGCGCAACCCGTCACGCGCCTGGACGAGAGTCAGATCGGTCAGCATCACTCAACCACCTTCGGCACACCAAAATATTCACCGTTGCGATCCGGCGCATTGGCCAGCACGGCTTCGGCGATCCCGCCATCGGTGACCACGTCGTCACGCAGCCGCAGCGCCATCTGGGTGCCCCCGGTCAGCGGCTCCACCCCCTCGGTATTCACCTCGTTGAGCTGTTCGATCCAGCCGAGAATGGAATTGAGGTCCGCCCGCAGCGCCTCCACCTGGCCCTCATCCACCCGGATGCGGGCCAGCTTGGCGATGCGGCGAACGGTCGCAGGATCGAGCGACATTTGTTTTCCTTGGCGCGGGCGAAGGGGCGGACCATAACCTCGCCCATGCCCCTGTTCAACATGACCGATCTTCGCGCGCAATTGCTGGCTGGCCAGCGTCTCCTGGGGATCGATCCCGGCTCCAAGTCGATCGGCCTGGCGCTGTCCGATGTCAGCCTGATGCTGGCCTCGCCACACAGCTCGCTCAAGCGCGGCAAGCTAAAGGAAAACGCCGGCTCG
>JANXSA010000498.1 GCA_025352915.1 Rhodospirillales bacterium
GCGCGAGATGGGCGACCTGCTGAAGAAAGAGGGCGTTGAGGTGAAATACGCCATTCACCCGGTGGCCGGCCGTATGCCGGGGCATATGAACGTGCTGCTGGCGGAAGCCAACGTGCCGTATGACGAGGTGTTCGAGCTGGAGGAAATCAACAACGATTTCAGCACGGCCGACGTTGTGTATGTGATCGGCGCCAACGATGTGACCAATCCGGCGGCCAAGACCGATCCGCAATCGGCAATCTATGGGATGCCGATTCTGGAAGTGGACAAGGCCGGCACGGTGTTGTTCGTCAAGCGCTCGATGGCGTCAGGCTATGCCGGGGTGGATAACGAATTGTTCTTCCGCGCCAATACGATGATGCTGTTCGGCGATGCCAAGAAGATGACCGAAGAGATCGTCCAGGCGCTGGGTCACTAGCGCCAGCCGCGATGACCCCAGCCGCCGTAGCCGCGACCGCCGTGATGAGGCCGATAGCCGCCATAGCCGCCATAGCCGCCGCCGAAATAGACCGAGGGCGGGGCGGCGTAGAACGGGGCCGGCTGGGCGTAGACGCCTTCGACCGGGTAGGCGACGCAGCCGCCCAGGGCTATTAGGCCGAGGGCGGCCAGGACGATGCGGTAGCGGGGCATGGTGTTCGCACTCCGGTGAACGGGGTTTTTATGACGCATGATTGCGGCGGGTTGATGGGGGTTGCCGCCGTGGTGCTGCCATGATGGCGGGGTAGGCTGGCCTTTGTCCGCGTCATTGGGCGGAGGTGGAGGTCGAGTTCATGCTGCGATCCCTTCGTATGACGTGGCTTGCCCTGGTGGCCGGGCTGTTGTTCGCACTGCCGGCGGTGGCCCAGGGGCCGGTGGGGCGGATCGCCGAGGCCAGCGGGCCGGTTTCGCTGCGGCCGCCGGGGGGCGGTTGGGCCAATGTGGCGCGCGGGGCGGCGCTGTCCGAGGGGCATACGGTGCGGACCGGGCCGCGCAGTCAGGCCGAGCTGGATCTTGGGGCCAACCGGGTCGGGCTGGATCCCGGGACGGTGTTGCGCATCGATAGCGCGCATCCGGCGACGCCGGCGCTGACGCTGGAGCAGGGGCGGGCGATGGTGCTGGTGCGCAGCTTGCTGGCGGGGCAGGTGGCGCGGGTGGTGATTCCGCGCGGGTCGGTGATCCTGGCGGCCCCGGGGTTGTATGTGATCGAGGCCGGGGATGGCGGGGCGGCGACGGTTGGGGTGAGCCGGGGCATGGCGCAGGTCTATGGGGCCGGGGTTTCGATGATGGTTGCGGCCGGGCAGACCGGGGTGATCGGCGGCGCGGATGGGCAGCCGGGGCGTTTGCGGGCCGGGGTGGCCGATGGGTTTTTGGCCGATGATGCCACGATGCCAGGGCTGCCGCAGGTGGTACGGCCGGCGCTGGCGCCACCACAGCCCGGGCCGCTTCCTCAAGCAGGGGCACTTGGTGTGCCGTATGATGAGGTTGCCGGGTTGCCGGGCGGGGATGCGTTGTTGCGGGACGGCAGTTGGGCGAGCAATCCGGAGTATGGCCAGGTCTGGTATCCGCCGGTGGCGGCGGGATGGAGCCCGTATGCCGATGCCTGGGCGGAGGACCGGGCATGGGGCTATACGCCGTGGTATTTCGGCAGCTGGATCCAGATCGGGCCGCGTTGGGGCTGGCTGCCGCCGCGGCGGCAGTTTTCGCAGGGGTATGGCTATCGCGCGGGGCGGCCGCCGCCGGCGATGGCGCAGCCGCACCGGCCGGTGCCGGTGTTCGGGCAGCAGCCGGGGTATGGCGGGGTACGGCCGCCGGGGCCGCCGCCAGCGGCGCCGCATGTGTATGCGCCGCGTCCGGGTGGCCCGCCTGCATTCGCGCCGCCGCCGGTGGCCGCGCCGCGTGCGCCGGGCGGACCGCCGATTTCGGCCGGCCCGCCGCCAGGGGTTTTTCCGCCGCGGTCTGCGGCTCCTGTGCCGATGGTGGCGCCGCGGGCGCCGGCACGGCGTTGCGGGCCGTTGCAGACGCCGTGTTGAGGTTTTTTAATACGATATCGTAATAAATTAGACGCGGCGGTGCGATAGGCTTTTGCGGGGGTTTTTCGCGCGCAGGGCGCGGGCTGGGCGCGCGCCGGGTGCAGGCGGGTGGCGGGGCGTTTTGGGGCGGGTTGGGTCGCGGCTTGGGTGGTGCCACGGGAGGGCGGGCGCGGTGCTGGCGTGCGAGTCTGGCGGATCGGAGTGGGGAGGTGTGGCGCGCGGCGGCCGGAGGCGCGGTGCCGCCGGATGGCGCGCGGGCGCGGGGCGCC
>JANXSA010000536.1 GCA_025352915.1 Rhodospirillales bacterium
GCGGATCGACTGGCCGGCGGCGAGGCGGGTGGCGGCCTCCGCCCGCTTGCCGTCGACGCGGACCTGGCCGGTGCGGCAGAATTTTTGGATCGCGGCCTGGGTAAGGCCGGGGAAGTGGCGGCGCAGCCAGCGGTCGAGGCGGATATCGGCCTCGTCTTCGGTGATTTCGCGTGTGGTGACGGTCATGGGGTGCGGTCCTGGCGGAGTTTGGCCCAGTAGGCCAGGCGTTTCGTCACCTCGCGCTCGAAGCCGCGTTCGGCGGGTTGGTAGAAGTTCTGGCGCGGCATGCCGTCGGGGAAATAGTTCTGGCCGGAGAAGCCGTCGGCAGCATCGTGGTCATAGGCGTAGCCGGCGCCGTAGCCGAGTTGTTTCATCAGTTTGGTTGGTGCGTTGAGGATGTGGGCCGGCGGGGTGAGGCTACCGGTGCCCTTCGCGGCGCGTTGGGCGGCGCCGAGGGCGGTGTAGAGGGCGTTGGATTTGGGGGCGGTGCCGAGATAGACGACGGCCTGGGCGATGGCCAGTTCGCCTTCGGGGCTGCCGAGGCGTTCGTAGACTTCCCAGGCGGCGAGGGCCTGGGTGAGCGCTTGCGGGTCGGCCATGCCGATATCCTCGCTGGCGAAGCGGACCAGGCGGCGGGCGATGTAGCGCGGATCCTCGCCGCCGGTGAGCATGCGGGCGAGCCAGTAGAGTGCCGCGTCGCAATCGGAGCCGCGCAGGGATTTGTGCAGGGCGGAGATGAGGTTGTAGTGCTCTTCTCGATCTTTGTCGTAGAGGGCAGCGCGTTTGGCGAGGAGTTCGGAGAGCGCGGGGACGTCGAGCGGCGCGGTGTCTTCCGGCAGGGCGGCGAGTTGTTCGGCGAGGTTGAGGAGGTAGCGGCCGTCGCCGTCGGCCATGGCGCGCAGGGTGGGGCGGGCTTCGGCGTCGAGCGGCAGGGGGTGGGCGATGGCGGCTTCGGCGCGGGCGAGGAGTTTTTCGAGGCCAGCGTCGTCCAGGCGCTTGAGGACCAGGACCTGGCAGCGGGATAGCAGGGCGCCGTTGAGGGCGAAGCTGGGGTTTTCGGTGGTGGCGCCGATCAGGGTGACGGTGCCAGTTTCGACCACTGGGAGAAAGCCGTCCTGCTGGGCGCGGTTGAAGCGGTGGATTTCGTCGACGAAGAGCAGGGTGGCTTGGCCGGTGGCGCGGCGGCGCGTCGCGTCCTCAAAGCATTTCTTGAGGTCGGCGACACCGGAGAAGACGGCGGAAAGCTGGACGAAATGCAGGCCGGCCTGTTCGGCGAGGAGGCGGGCGATGGTGGTCTTGCCGACGCCCGGGGGACCCCAGAGGATGAGCGAGGCGAGCGAGCCGCGTTCCAGCATGCGGGTGAGAGTGCCGGTGGCGCCGAGCAGGTGGTCCTGGCCCACGACGTCGGCGAGCGTGCGCGGACGCAGGCGGTCGGCGAGGGGACCGCCTTGGGTGGGGGTGGGTTCAGGGTGGAGCAGGGGGAGGGACACGCGGGGGTTATAGCACTCAGCGGCGCAGTGTGCCGATGGCGATGCCGGACAGGATCATGGCGGCGGCGATGATCAGGGGCAGGTCGATGCCTTCGCCGAGGAAGATGGCCGAGCCAGCGATGCCGACGATGGGGGTGGCGAGGATGCCCAGCGCGGTGGTGGAGGCCGGCAGGGCGCGGTTGACGATGGCGAGCGCCCAGAAGGCGTAGGCGGTGCCGACCAGTCCGGTATAGGCAAAGAGCAGGGCGAGGCGGGGGGAGAAGACGAAGCTGGGGGCGCCCTCGACGATGGGGGCCAGGATGAACAGCACGATGGTGGCCAGCAGGGCCTGCCAGAAGACCAGCTGGAACGGGCTCGACACCCAGGTATGCGCACGGGTGTAGAGGATCGAGACCGACCAGGAGAGCGCCGAGAGCAGCAGCATGGCGTTGCCGAACAGGGCGTTTGTGTCGGACCAGTCGAAGGCCAGTGGGTTGAACAGGAACGCCAGTCCCGCCAGGCCCAAGCCGATGCCAGCGGCGCGGGCCGGCGGGATGCGTTCGCGCAGGAACGGCCAGGCGCCCAGCGCCACCCATAGGGGCGTGGTGTAGGCCAGGACGACCGAACGGCCGACGGTGACGTGTTGCAAGCCGTACGCCATCAGGATCGAGAAGACGATCATGTGCGGAATGGCGATCATCACAATCACCGCCCAGTCGCCGCGGCGGGGGAAGATCATCTGGCCACGGACGAGGAGGAGGACGCCGAGGCCGGTGGTGGCGACGAGGCTGCGGATGGCGGACATCCAGAAGGGCGGGACCTCCTGAACGATCAGCTTGGCCACCGTCCAGGTGATGCCCCAGGCGATCACGATGGAGGCGAACAGGGCGATGGCGGCGAGGCGCGTGGGGGCGGCGACGCGGGTGGGGGGTGCTTGGTGCTGCGCCATGGTGGTTGGCTGCTTCTTCCCCAGAATGCAGAAAACCGACCTTGCGGCCGGTTTTCCTTGGATCAGCCCGGCGGGGCGAGGATCACTCGCTCTCGGAGTCCTCAGCGCGCTCGGCGACAGGGCCGCTGTCCTGGCCCTTAGCCGAGGGGTCGCGGTCGATCAGTTCGATGACCGCCATGTCGGCGGCGTCGCCGTAGCGGATGCCGGCCTTGAGGACGCGGCAATAGCCGCCGGCGCGACCCTTGTAGCGTTCGGCCAGGGTGCTGAAGAGCTTGGTGACCATGACGTCGTCGCGCAGCTGGGCGTAGGCCTGGCGGCGGGCGTGCAGGCCGCCGCGCTTGCCCAGGGTGATGAGCTTCTCGGCGACCGGCCGCAGCTCCTTCGCCTTGGGCAGGGTGGTGGTGATCTGCTCGTGCTTGATCAACGCGTTGGCCATGTTGCGGAACATGGCGAAGCGGTGGGTGGAGGTGACGTTTAGCTTACGTCCGGCAACGCCATGGCGCATGGGATGATTCCTATCTCAGCTTCAGAACGGCTCTTCGAGCCTTTTGGCGAGGTCTTCGATGTTCTCGGGCGGCCAGCCGGTGACGCTCATGCCGAGGGCGAGGCCCATGGAGGACAGGACCTCCTTGATCTCGTTGAGCGACTTGCGGCCGAAATTCGGCGTGCGCAGCATTTCCTGTTCGGATTTCTGCACGAGGTCGCCGATATAGACGATGTTGTCGTTCTTCAGGCAGTTGGCGCTGCGGACCGACAATTCGAGCTCGTCGACCTTGCGCAACAGGTTGCGGTTGAACGGCAGGTCGTCCTGCGGCTCTTCCAGGCGGGGGGCCTGCGGCTCGTCGAAGTTGATGAACAGCTTGAGCTGGTCCTGGAGGATGCGCGCGGCGACAGCGACTGCGTCCTCGGGGCCGACGGCGCCGTTGGTCTCGACCTGGAGCAGCAGCTTGTCGTAGTCGGTGACCTGGCCCACGCGGGTGGGTTCGACGCGGTAGGAGACGCGGCGCACCGGGGAATAGATCGCATCGACCGGGATCAGGCCGATCGGGGCGTCTTCCGGGCGGTTGGCCGAGGCGGGGACGTAGCCCTTGCCCATCTGCACGGTGAATTCCATGCCCAGCTTCACGCCGTCATCGAGCGTGCAAATGACCAGTTCGGGGTTCATCACCTCGATGTCGTGGCCAGTCTGGATTTGACTGGCCTTCACTTCGCCGGGGCCGGTGGCGTTCAGCATCATGCGCTTAGGGCCCTCGCCATGCATGCGCAAGGCGAGCTGCTTGATGTTCAGCACGATGTCGGTAACGTCCTCGCGCACGCCGGCGATGCTGCTGAACTCATGCAGCACACCGTCGATCTGCACGGCGGTCACCGCGGCGCCCTGCAGCGAGGACAGCAGGATGCGGCGCAGCGCGTTGCCCAGCGTCATGCCGAAGCCACGCTCCAGCGGCTCGGCGACGATTGTGGCGGTCTTGGTAGGCTCGGAGCCGAACTCGACGCCGAGTTTCTCCGGCTTGATCAGCGAATCCCAGTTCTTCTGCAAGACGACGCTCAGTCTCATGGATGGATGCCCTGTTGGGACGCGGCCCTAAGCGGCTTGGTCCGCAATGGAAGGGAGCAGCACCTCCCGAACGGCGGGAGTGCTGCCAGACTCAGGTGCTACGGCAACGCCGGATCAGACGCGGCGGCGCTTGCGCGGGCGGCAACCATTATGCGGGATCGGGGTCATGTCGCGGATGGCCGAGATCGAAAAGCCGACGGCCTGAAGGGCACGCAGCGCGCTCTCGCGGCCCGAGCCGGGGCCGGACACCTCGATCTCCAGCGTCTCCATGCCATGCTCGCGGGCCTTCTTGCCGGCGTCCTCGGCGGCGACCTGGGCGGCGTAGGGGGTCGATTTGCGGCTGCCCTTGAAGCCCTGGCTGCCGGCCGATGACCAGGCGATCGTGTTGCCCTGCGCGTCAGTGATGGTGATCATGGTGTTGTTGAAGGTCGCTGCCACGTGGGCAACGCCCGACGTGATGTTCTTGCGTTCCTTCTTACGGGTCCGCGCGGCGGCTGGCTTGGCCATCTGAGGTGATCCTGTTCAAACGATGGCGGCGGGCGCATCCCGAAGCCGGGACGCGCCGCCGCGTAAGCAAAGGCGGGCGAAGTGCTGGAAGGCTACTTCGTGACCTTCTTCTTGCCGGCGATGGCCACGGCCTTGCCCTTGCGGGTGCGGGCGTTGGTGTGGGTGCGCTGGCCGCGAACCGGCAGGCCGCGACGGTGGCGCAGGCCGCGGTAGCAGCCCAGGTCCATCAGGCGCTTGATGTTCATCGCCACTTCGCGGCGCAGATCACCTTCGACGCGGTAGTCGCGGTCGACGATCTCGCGGATACGCAGCACCTCCTCGTCGGACAGTTGGTTTACCCGGCGGTCATCGGGGATGCCGAGATGGGTGCAGATCTCCTGCGCCTTGGCCGGGCCGATACCGTAGATGTAGCGAAGGCTGATGGTCACCCGCTTGTTGGTCGGGATGTTAACGCCGGCAATACGCGCCACGCCGTATACTCCTGTCGGATCGGGCTCTCGCCCAATCGGTCCTTCAACATCGGGCTGAAACCCGATCCACACGAAATCCAGATTGCCGACATAAGTCGACCGCACACAAAACAGGCGGCGACCGCCACGAGGATGGGGTCGCCAAGGGCGCGCACTATAGCGGCGGCCCTCTGTGAGTCAACGCGGTGACATCAAATCCGCGTGAGGCGAGGCAAATCCAGCCCTCCGGTTAACGCGGGGCTGCAATGCTGTCATTCAAGAGCTGGCCGGCTTGGCCAACGGATCGAGCAAGGCCACCAGTTGCCTGGTTACCGCGTCGGGATCGGCCATGCCGTCCACTGCATGCAAGCGACTATGCGCCGCGTAGTGCGGCAGGATCGGTGCGGTCTGGTTGTGATAGGCAACCAGACGGGCGCCGACGGTTTCGCGGTTGTCATCGGCGCGGCGAGTGAACACGGTACCGCCGCAGCGATCGCAGACGCCGGCAACCTTGGGGGGCTGCAATTCGTCGTTGTAGCCCTCGCCGCATTTCGCGCAGGTGTAGCGGCCGGCGATGCGCTCGACAAGCGCGCCGTCATCGACCTTGAGCTCGACGACGGCGTCGAGCGGACGGCTCTGGGCGGCCAGCATGCCGTCCAGCGCCTGTGCCTGCGGCACGGTGCGGGGGAAGCCGTCGAGGATGAAGCCGCGGGCGCAGTCGGGGCGGGCGATGCGGCCCGCCAGCATGCGGATCAGGATGTCGTCGGAGACCAGCTGGCCGGCCACCATGACGGCCTTGGCCTGGAGCCCGACTTCGCTGCCGGCAGCGACCTCGGCACGCAACATGTCGCCTGTGGAGATCTGCACGATGCCGTAGCGGTCTTGCAGCCGCTTCGCCTGGGTGCCCTTACCTGCCCCCGGGGGTCCCAGCAGGATCAGATTCACCGACCTCTTCCTTTCACGCGCGCCTTCTTGATCAGCCCTTCGTACTGATGGGCGAGCAGATGCGACTGGATCTGAGTCACCGTGTCCATGGTCACCGAGACGATGATCATGATGCTGGTGCCGCCGAAGTAGAATGGCACGCCGTACTGGCTGATCAACACCTCCGGCAGCAAGCAGACCACCACAAGATAGAGCGCGCCGATCGTGGTCAGCCGGGTGAGGATGGTGTCGAAATAGCTGGCCGTCGCCGTGCCCGGGCGGATGCCGGGGACGAAGCCACCATGCTTCTTCAGGTTGTCGGCGGTTTCCTCCGGGTTGAAGACGACGGCAGTGTAGAAGTAGCTGAAGAAAATTATCATGCCGGCGTACGTGAGCATGTAGAGCGGCGTACCATGGGCCAGCGCCGTGCCGATGCTGGACAGGATACTGGGCTCGCCGGTGACGCTGGAGAAGCCCGAAATGGTGGCGGGGATCAGCAGGATCGAGCTGGCGAAGATCGGCGGGATGACGCCCGAGGTGTTGATCTTCAGCGGCATATGGGTCGAGTCGCCGCCGAACATCCGGTTGCCGACCTGGCGCTTGGGATACTGGATGACGATGCGGCGCTGCGCGCGCTCGATGAACACGATGAACATCACCACGCCGGCGGCGACGAAGAGGAAGGCGACGATGAAGATCGGGCTGAGCGCACCGGTGCGGCCGAGCTCAAACAGCGAGGCGAGCGCGCTGGGCAGATTGGCGACGATGCCGGCCATGATGATCAGGCTGATGCCGTTGCCGATGCCGCGGGCGGTGATCTGCTCGCCCAGCCACATCAGGAACATCGTGCCGCCAACCAGCGAGACGACGCAGGAGAGGCGGAAGAACATGCCGGGATCGATCACGGCAGCGCCGAAGCTGCCGCGCATGCCCTCGAGC
>JANXSA010000575.1 GCA_025352915.1 Rhodospirillales bacterium
CTGACCTGCCGCGCCCCACGGGGCCGATCGCACTGGCCGGCGATGCGGCCAACGCGGTGGCCGCCCGGCTGGCGGCGCGCGGCGACAACGTGATGCTGACCGGTGCCGTGCTGCCTGATGCCATTGCCGTTGCCCGGGTCGGCGCGCGGCGATTATCCGGTGAATTGGCGCCGCTGGCGGCCCAGCCACTCTATATTGATCCGCCGGAGGCGAAACTCCCCGCCGGCGGGCTGCGTCCCGCGCCGCGTCCATGATCCAACGTGCCGGCCCGGCTCATGCCGCTGCCCTGGCCGCGATCCACGGTGCGGCGTTCCCACAGGGCGAGCGCTGGGGCCGCGATGCGATGGCGTTGCAGCTCGAATTGCCGGGAGTCTTCGCCCTGATCGACCCGCGCGGCGGCATGGTCATGGCGCGCGTGGCTGCCGACGAGGCGGAGATACTCACCCTCGCCGTGCTGCCCGAGCAGCGTCGCCTGGGGCTTGGGCGTGCCCTGTTGGCCGAAGCGGCCGCCGTTGCCGCCGGTCATGGCGCGGTGGCGATGTTCCTCGAAGTGGCGTTGCGCAACATGGCGGCGCGCGGGCTTTATGGGGCGATGGGATTTGCGCTGGTGGGCCAGCGGCGGCGCTATTATGCCGATGGGGATGATGCGCTGGTGTTGCGCAAGGCGCTTGAAGGGTAGGAAGATTCTTCTTTTTCTGAAGAAAAAGAAGCAAAAAGACTTTATCCGTCTGGGCCGAGTGTTGACGACTGGCAGCGGGCCAAGCGGATAAAAGTTTTTTGGTTCTTTTTTTCAAAAAAGAACATTCTTCACTTTGCCCTCAGATCGCTGATGATCTTTCCTGCTGCCAGCACTTCGGCCTCGTGCCCGGGCTCGCGCCAGGTCTCCGCCAGTGCCGCGGTCTCCCAGTCCCGCATCGCCGGCAGGGCGAGCAGCCGCGCCGCGTAGTCTGCCGCCGGGGGGCTCAGCGCAAGGCTGTAGCCGCGCACCCGGAAGGCGACCGGGGCGAAGAAGGCGTCGACCGCGCTGAAGGTGGGACCGGCGAGGAACGGGCCGCCGAAGCGGTGCAGGCCGTCGCACCAGAGTTCGTCGATCCGGGCGATGTCCTGGGCCAGCGCGGGCGAGATTGCGTGCAGGCGCACGCGCAAGCCGACGTTCATGCCGCATTGGTTGCGCAAGGTGGAGAAGCCGCCGTGCATCTCGGCGGCGGCGCTGCGGGCCCAGGCGCGTGCGGCGGGATCGGCGGGCCAGACGCCGGGGTGGCGCTCGGCGAGGTATTCGATGATCGCCAGCGAGTCCCAGACGACGGTGGCGCCGTCATGCAGGCAGGGTACTGTGCCGTTCGGGGCGAAGGCACGGAAGGCTTCGCGGTTCGAGACCGGGGCGAAGATTTGCATGTCTTCGTCAAACGCGATGCCTAAGGTGCGCAGCAGCACCCAGGGGCGCAGCGACCATGACGAGTAATTGCGGTTGCCGATGAACAGCCGGTAGCCCGCCATGCTCGTCGCCTATTTCAGGGTTTCGAGATAGGCGATCAGGTCCGCCCGCTGGGTGGCGTTTTTCAGGCCGACATAGGCCATGGTGGTGCCGGGCACGACTTCCTTCGGGTTGGTCAGGTATTTCTCCAGCACTTCGGCCGACCAGACCAGCTTGGCGTCCTTGTTGGCCGCAGAGTAGCGGAACCCTTCGACCTGGCCGGAGGTGCGGCCGAACAGGCCGAACAGGCTGGGGCCGACGCGGTTCTTGCCGGCCTCGACCACGTGGCAGGCGCCGCATTGGGTGCGGAACACCCGGGCGCCGGCCTCGGCGTCAGCCGCGCGGGCCGGGGCGGCATGAAGGGCAACAGCCGCGAGGATGGCTGCAATCGCAAACGCACGCATCGAGGATAACTCCTGCTGTATTCGTCTTCGTGATGTAGGTGCTCAGGCGGATTCCGCCAGCATGCACTCGACGGTTCGGCCGCCCAGGTTGCGCGCCACCTGTTCGGTGGTGCGGCAGGCATTCTGGACCTTCGGGCAGCGCGGGTGGAACCGGCAGCCCGGCGGCACGTTGGCGGGGTCGGGGTAGCTGTCGCCGAGGCCGACATCGGGGATGCCCAGGCCGGGCTCGGGGGTGAGGACCGAGGCGAGCAGCGCGGTTGTGTAGGGGTGGGACGGGCGGTGGAACAGCGCGTCGGTCTCGGCCCGCTCGACGATGCGGCCGAGATACATGACCGCCACTTCGTCGCAGATATGCTCCACGACCGCGAGATTGTGGCTGATGAACACCAGGGTCAGGCCGAGGTCGCGGCGGAGATCGGCCAGCAGGTTCAGGATTTGGGCCTGGACCGACACGTCGAGCGCGCTGGTCGGCTCGTCGCAGACGACGATGCTGGGGCGGACCACCAGGGCGCGGGCGATCGCCACGCGCTGGCGCTGGCCGCCGGAGAGCTGGGCCGGCAGGCGCTGGCCCTGTTCGGCGGTGAGGCCGACGCGGGCCAGCATCTCGCTCACGCGCGATCGTCGTTCGGCGTCGGCCACGCCTTGGGCCACCAGCGGCATGCCCACGATATCGACAACGCGCCGGCGCGGGTTGAGCGATGAGAACGGGTCCTGGAACACCGGCTGGATCAGCTTTGCCCGCTCGCGCCGGGGCATGGTGCCGAGCGCGCGGCCGTCGACCAGAATGTCGCCGCCGGTGGCGGGATGCAGGCCGAGGATCAGGCGGGCCAGCGTGGACTTGCCGCAGCCGGATTCGCCGACGATGCCGAAGCAGCCGCCCTGTGGCACCGCGAAGGACACGCCGTCGACCGCGCGGACCATGCGCGGGGCGGAGAACATGCCGGTGCTCTGGCGGAAGATTTTTTCGACGTTGCGGACCTCGATAGCCGGCGTCATGCGGCGAGCCCCGCGGTCCAGCCGCCGGCG
>JANXSA010000637.1 GCA_025352915.1 Rhodospirillales bacterium
GGCAAGCCGCCGATCTGGCCCGGCCGCCCTGATATCTGCGCCGTGGCGACCGATGTTGCATTGCAGCACTGCGCGGTGCGACAACTCGATCTGCCCAACCCCGGCGCCATCGCCGACTGGATCGCGGCCTTCTTCTGGGCCGAGGCTTGAGCCCGGACTGGCGCACGGGCACATTGCATCCCAAGTCCGGGCATCCCAAGTCCGGCGGAGACCCACCTTCGACGACAGCCTGCCCCATCGGATTGGCCCACAAGGAAGACCTAATGCGGCGCATCGCCCCTCTCCTGTTGTCGACAGCCCTGCTCGCCGGCTGCGCCAGCTATGTCGGCAACCCCACCGCCGGCATGGGTGGGTTTCTCGGCGACGTCCTGCGCCTGAGCGGCAACCCGAACCGGCCCGCCGCCGATAGTCCCAATGCCCGCCGCGTCATGGGCGCCGAGATCGTGGCCGATCCGCTGGAATCTGAACCCGGCAACATCTGGCCCGGCCCGCTGCCCCCCGTCCGCACCATGTCCGACATGCAGCGCGAGATGGGCGGCACCCTGCCGCCGATCGACGCGCCGAGCCCGCGCGGCAGTTCGACCCCGCCGGCTCCCGCCGCCACTCCCGCCAGCCTGCCGTCTGCCCGCCCCATCGCACCGCAGCCGGCGGTGCAGTCGATGCCCAGCAGCCGCGTCCTGCAAACCCCCGCCGGCCTTGCCACCACCAGCATCGGCAGCAACGGGGTCGAGACCTTCACCCTGCCCGGCGGCCGCACCGGCATCGTCATGCCCAATGCCAACGGCACCCTGACCCTGATCGGCCCGGACGGCACCACGCAAACCATCCCCGCCCCGCGCTAGCGCCATGGCGGAATCCTCCCTCCATTTGCTGTATTTCGCCTGGCTGCGCGAACGCGTCGGTCTCGGCGCGGAGGATGTCGCCGTCCCCCCTGGCGTGGCCACCGTCGCCGACCTCATCGCCTGGCTGCGCCGCCGCGGCCCGGGCTACGAGGCCGCCTTCGGCACCACCGCCCCGGTGCGCTGCGCGGTGAACCAGGAATTCGCCACCCCGGACGCCGCCATCGCCGCCGGTGACGAGATCGCCTTCTTCCCCCCGGTCACAGGGGGCTGAAATGGCGACCATCCGGGTCCAACACGAGGCGATCGACGTCGCCGCCGACATCGCCGCCCTGACCGCCGGCCGCTTCGACATCGGCGGCATCGCCAGCTTCATCGGCACCGTGCGCGACATGGCCAAGGGCCGCCGCATCACCGCGATGACGCTCGAGCACTACCCCGGCATGACCGAGCGCGCCCTCGCCGCCATCGCCGCCGAGGCCGAACGCCGCTGGCGCCTGCTCGGCTGCACCCTGGTCCACCGCGTCGGCCCGATGGCCCCCGGCGAGACCATCGTCCTGGTCCTCGCCGCCTCCGCCCATCGCCAGGACGCCCTGGAAGCCAGCGCCTTCCTGATCGATTGGCTCAAAACCCGGGCGCCGTTCTGGAAGAAAGAAAGCTTCGCCGACGGGACCGAGGAATGGGTCGATGCGCGCGAGGCCGACGACCTCGCGGCGGCGCGTTGGGGCGCGCTATCCGGATAAGCAAGCAGTTCTTTTTTGAAAAAAAGAACCAAAAAACTTTTACCCGTTGGCATCCGGCCTTCGCGGTAGGCGGGCGTTCACTTTTGTCGGGCAGGCTGGGGCGGGTTCGGAGTGCCCAGCGATGTCCCATGCCCTCACGGCGCCGGCCGGCGCCTCCGCCATCGACCTCTTGGCCAATGGTCTGGCCCAACACCGTGCGGGTGACCACGCGGGCGCCGAGCGGGCCTATCGGGCGGTGCTGGAGCTGCAGCCGCATCTGGCCCAGGGGCATCACCTGCTGGGCGTCTTGCTGACCGAAACCGGCCGCGCCGAACAGGCCCGGACGACATTGCGCCAGGCCGCCCTGCTGCGCCCCGGCCATGGTGACACGCGGCTTGCCCTGGCGCGTGCATGCGCCGAGTGCGGCGACACGCCGGAGGCCATCGCCCTGCTGCGGGTGGTGTTGGCCGACCGGCCGCGCGATGTCGGACTGATCCTTGGCCTGGCCCATCTGCACGCCCGCGCCGGCGACACGCAAGCCGCCCTGGCGCTGTGCCGGGACGCCTGTGCGGTGGCGCCGCATGACGCCCATGCCCGCGCTGCCCTCGCCTGCAACCTGGTCGAGGTTGGCCACCATACCTCGGCCCTGGTCGAGGCCGAGGCGGCATTGGTGCTCGATCGCGGCCAGGCCGATGCCTGGCTCGCCCGCGGCGCCGCCCTGCGCGCGCTCGACCGGCCGGCCGAGGCGGTCGCGGCCCTCGAACATGCGCTGACGCTTGCGCCGGGCCATCCCGGGATTCTGCTCGCGCTCGGCAACGCCCGCGCCGATTGCGGCCATGGCGCCGCCGCCGTCGCGCTGTTGCGCACCGCCGTCGCACGCCAGCCCGACATCGCCGCCACCTATGCCAGCCTGGCCGCCGTCCTGACCGCCGAGGGGTTCCTGCCCGAAGCGATCGCCGCCGGCGATGCCGCGATCGCCTGCGACCCCGCCTTCGCCCCGGGCTGGTGGAACCGCGCCATCGCCCGGCTGCTCGCCGGCGACCTCCAGCGCGGCTTCGCTGATGCCGAGTGGCGCCGCCGCCATCCCAAATTCGCCGCCGATTTCGCCGCTCTGACCGGCCCGGAATGGGATGGTGCCCCGCTCGCCGGCAAGCGATTGCTGGTCCATGCCGGCCAGGGCATGGGCGACACGATCCAGTTCGCCCGCTACTTGCCGTCCCTGGTCGCCGCCGGCGCCGCCGTCACCCTCGCCTGCGCCAGTCCGGTGGCGGGGCTGTTGTCACAGATCGAGGGCGTGACGGTCGTCCGGCGCCGGGACGGCTTGCCAGTGCATGATCTCTGGATCGACCAGATGAGCCTGCCGCATCATTTGGGCACTACGTCCCTTCCCAGCCCCGAAGCCTATCTCACCGCCGACCCGGCCGGTGTCGCCAACTGGCGGCGCCAACTGGGGGCGGGGTTGCATGTCGGCCTGGTCTGGGCCGGCAATCCCGCGCACGGCAACGACCGCAACCGCTCGTTACCGCGGGGTGCGGCGGCGCGGCTGCTGCGCCCATTGCATCGCCTGGCGGCTGCAATTCCGGGGCTGCGCCTGGCGGGCCTGCAGACTGGTCCGCGCCATGGCGAAGTCCCGGTGCCGCTCGGGATTCCGGACTACTCGGCCGGGTTGAGCGATTTCGCCAGTACCGCTTCGCTCGTGGCGGCGCTCGACCTGGTGGTCACGGTGGATACCGCCACGGCACATTTGGCCGGTGCCCTGGGCAAGCCGGTCTGGGTGATGCTGCCATATGCGCCGGATTGGCGTTGGCAGCTCATCCGGCACGATTCGCCGTGGTACGCGTCGATGCGGCTGTTCCGGCAACCCGCGCCGGGCGACTGGGACGCCGTTATCCGCGCCGTGGCCGCCGCCCTTCGGGCGCAGCTTTCCGGGGCGGCGGCAAAGGCCATGACTTCCGGCCGGTAGAATGGCTACAACCCGGCCAGGAACTCGGGTGCGGTGGTGCCCCGTGCAGTGAGGGTGGCTGGCATTGTCGTCGTCTTTTCGGCCGGCCGGAGTCCGCGCGAGGGCCTTTGTTCACAGCGTTTGCGCGATTGCGGCGGGGGCGCTGCTGCTGGCGTGGCCGGCGTTGCTGAACGGGTTCCCGATCGTGTTCAGCGATACCCACGCCTTCCTGGTGATGGGTGGCGAGCCGCAGATGGTATGGGACAAGCCGTTCATCTACGGCCCGGTGCTGCGGCTGTTGCATCTGAATTTTTCGCTGTGGCTGCCGTTGGCGGTCCAGGTGGCGGTGGTATCGCATCTGCTGTGGCTGGTCCGGGGGGCTTTTGCCGCGCCGACGGCCGGATTTCATCTCGGCCTATGCACTGCCTTGAGCGTGGTATCCGCCGCACCCTGGTTCGCCTCGTTGCTGATGCCGGATATCCTGGCGCCGGTTGCGGTGTTGGGCTTGTTTGTGTTGGGATTTTCGGCGGCGTTGTCGCGTGGTCAGCGCATCTGGCTGGTGGCGTTGGCGGGCGTGGCGATCGGCAGCCACCTGGCGTATCTGCCGTTGGCGGCGGTGGTGACCGGCTTGGCGTTGGTTCTGGGGGGTCGGCGGATCGTTGTGGTGCCGTTGGTGGTGGCGCTCGCGGTGCTGTTGGGCAGCAATGCCATCGGGCATGGCCGGTTCGGCATCTCGCCGTACGGCTCGGTGTTCGCGCTCGCCCGGTTGATCAGCGACGGGCCGGCGCAACGGGTGTTGGATCTGCACTGCCCGTATGCCGGATGGCGGATGTGCGACTGGCGGGGGCGGTTTCCGGCCGATAGCGACTTGTTCCTGTGGGATGGGCAGGGTCCGGTCTGGTCCGGCCCGGGCGGGCCGCAGGGGTTGGCGGCGGAGGCGTCGGAGATTGTGAAGGCGACGTTGTGGCAGGAGCCCTTGGCCGTGCTGCGGGCCGCGATGGGCAATGCTGTGGAGCAGCTCGGGCGGGTGCGGTTGGGCGACACCTTGGGCAATGACTGGTTGGAGGAGTCGATCACCGGCAGTTTCGAGGCGTATTTCCCGGTTGCCGAGATGGCGCGGTTTCGGGCCGGGCGGCAGCTTGGCGACCGGCTGCGGGAGATCGCCAGCCCGCTCAACCCGATCCATATCGCCGTATTGGTGGTGGGGGCAGGCTTCTCCCTGGCTATTGCGTGGCGGCTTCGGGGGCGGATCGAGGGACGGTTTGCGATTCTGGTATTGGCCGGGTTGCTGACCAATGCGGCAGTCAGCGGGGCGTTGTCGCGGCCGCATGACCGGTACCAGGCGCGGATCGCCTGGCTGGTGCTGTTGCCGCCGTTGCTCATGCCGCGGTTGCTTATGCCTCTGGGGGTTCGCCCTGGATTGGGGTTGAGCCGCATTCGATCATGAGTTGGGTGACTTCGGCGATGGCGGCTTCGGCGGCTTCGGGGTTGTTGCCCTTGGCGACGATGGCCACGCCGTTGCCGCTGGGGCGGTAGTACGGGTAGCTGCCGAGGTCCAGTGTGGGGTAGCGGTTCTGGATGGCGGTCAGGCCCTCGGCGATGATGCCTTCGGCCAGGCGGAGGGCGTAGACGCTGCGGGCGACGATGGGGGGGCCGCCGGCCAAAGTGGGGGCGAGGGTACGGAACATCGACTGCATGATGCGGGGGACGCCGGCCATGACGTGGACGTTGCCGATGGTGAAACCGGGGGCGACGGAGATCTCGTTGTCGATCAGGCTGGCGCCTCGGGGCATGGTGGCCATGCGTTGGCGGGCGGGGTTGAATTCGCCGGGCTTGTAGCTTTTTTCCATCCGCGCCCAGGCGACGGGGTGCGGTTCCCAGGGGACGCCGAAGGCCGCCGAGATGCACTCACTGGTGATGTCGTCGTGGGTTGGGCCAATGCCGCCGGTGGTGAAGACGTGGTCGAATTTGGCCCGGCACTCGTTGACGGTGGCGATGATGGTTTCGGCCACGTCGGGGATGACGCGGACTTCGCGCAGCGGGATGCCGATTTCGCCGAGGCCGGTGGCGAGGAAGCGGATGTTGGCGTCCTGGGTTCGGCCGGAGAGGACCTCGTTGCCGATGACCAGGAGGCAGGCGGTCGGATTGGTCGGTGTGGACATGGGGCCCCCTAGAGGAAATCGCGCAGCAGCGGCACGAGTGGCCGATCGGCTTCCGGCATCTTGTACTCGCCTAGTTTGTCTTTGTGCACCCAGGCCAGAGTTTGTCCTTCGCGGCCGGTGGGGGAGCCCTTCCAGCGGCGGCAGACGTAGAGCGGCATCAGCAGGTGAAAACGTTCGTAGCCGTGGGAGGCGAAGAACAGGGGGGCGAGGCAGGCCGCGGTGACGTCGATGCCGAGTTCTTCCTTGAGTTCGCGGATCAGGGCGGCTTCCGGGGTTTCGCCGGGGTTGAGTTTGCCGCCGGGGAATTCCCAGAGGCCGGCCATTTTCTTGCCCTCCGGGCGTTTGGCGAGGAGGACGCGGCCGTCGAGGTCGACGAGGGCACAGGCGGCGACGAGGAGGATGGGCTTCTCCTGGCCCTCTTCGGGGTCGGGACCGGATTGGCCGAAGAGGTCGTCTCGTGTGGCTTCGAAGCGGAGGACTTTGTGTTCACCGCCCCGTGCCTGGAAGGTTTCCATGGCCTCGCCGACATGACGGAAGCCGATGCGGCGGAGGACGGCGATCGAGCCGGGATTGTCGGTGGCGACGGTGGCTTCGAGGCGTTCGAGGTCGAGGTTGGCGAGTGCCCAGCGGGCGAGGCGGCCGGCGGCTTCACTGGCGACGCCGTGGCCCCAGAAGCGGCGGCCGACCCAGTAGCCGAGGCGGGCGGTTCTGGTGGCGGGGTCGAGGCGCAGGCCGGCACCGCCGATGACGACTTCTTTTTCGGCCTCGTGGCCGGTGATGGCGAGGTGGTAGGCGCGGTTGTCGGCCAGGGAGGCGTGGGTGGAGGCGATCCATTCGTCGGCGAGGTCGCGGGAATAGGGGAAGGGGACGGCGGCGAGGGTGCGGCAGACTTCCCAGTCGTTGATCAGGCGATGCAGCTCGGCTGCGTCCTCGGGAGCGAAGGGGCGCAGGGTCAGGCGCTCGGTGGTGAGCGGGGGGAAGGTGGTCATGGTGGGGGCCGGATGCGGCATTGGTTATGGAGTGCCGAATTGTGGCACGCGCCGCAAGGGTTGGTTATTGATACGATAATGGAACAATAGGGGCGTGCTGGGGCTTTGGGGGTCATGCGGGTTTTATTTTTGGAGCGAAGCGCATGAAGGGCCAGGGGCGGGGGCGGGCTTGGGGGTAGAGGGGCAGGAG
>JANXSA010000262.1 GCA_025352915.1 Rhodospirillales bacterium
CCTGCAACGACATGTCGGTGCCCAGAATCTCAAACCCGGTATGCGCATTGAACAGCGCCGACCAGGCGCTATCGGAAAACCGGAAGAAATCCCACGGCATGTCATGCAGCGCATGGGTCTGCGGCGCCCAGATGTAACAAACCCCGCCCGTCTTCATCACGCGGTTGATCTCCACCGCCGCCTTCCACGGCATCAGCAGATGTTCGAATACCGCCAGGCTCTGCACGAAATCAAACGTCTCGGCCGGAAAATACCGGCTCAACTCATGCGCATCCCCCACCACATCCACCCCGGGGTCGGCATGGATATCGAACACCGTGACATCGCAATGCGGAAAATCCTCGCTCTTCTGCACATAGCTCCGTGCCCGCCCCCCCACATCCAACAGCGCCGGCCGCCCCCCGCTCTCCGCCGCCGCCTGCCGCGTCCGGTCACGAAACTCCACCAGCTGGGTCCGCAAATCCCGCGCCCGCGCATACGGCAACACCGCGGCCATCGGAAACCGCGACACCCCATCACGGAACCACACCACCAGCATGGCCCGGCCCATGTCGAACCCGTTCTCGACCAACGCATCGATCTCAAACTCGACCGCCAAGGCCGGCTGCACCGACAGCACCCGTCCGCGCTGGACCGGCGCCCCCCCGTCGATCTCGATCGCCACCCGCACCCCGGCCAACAGCTCCTCGCGGCTGAACGTCTCGGCATCGGCCACCACGGCATAGGCATGGATGCGCAGATAGCCGAAAAATGTCTGGCACTCATCCAGGTCGATCGCCGCGATCGGCCCGCCCGGCCGCCCGGTCCACACCGGCGGCGTCGGCTCGGGCACGGCCACCGGAATCGGCACAAACCCCAGCCGCCACGCCACGCCACGTTTCACCCGCCCCAAAAACCGGCGAATATCGACAAGCAAATTGACCATACCGATCGCTTATTCACTCTTCATTAAGAAATCCAGGGTAACACGTCCTTCGCCGAAGGTGGGCAACAGCATGGCAAAACGCCATCGCCCCGGCTGCCGTATCCCCAGCGGCGGGCCACTCCCCGGCAAACGTGATCAGCCAGCCACGCGGTCCTCCCGCGTGGCTGGCAACGTGTTGGCCACCACAATCCCGATCGCCTGGGCCACCGCGGCCTGGCACGGCTCGATCACCGGCACCCCGATCGCCGCCTCAACCGCGGCCCGATGCCCGGCCATCCCGGTACAGCCGAGGATCACCGCCCCGGCCCCGCGCGCCACCAGCGCCTGACCGGCCGCGATCAGTGCCGTCCGCGCCGCCGCCGGGTCCAGCAACGCCTCGATAGTGGTGTTCATCGCGATCTCGCCCGCCAGCCGCCCGTCCACCCCCATCGCCCGCAGCGCCAGCGCGTGGCGCGCCACCGAGGCATCGACCAGCGCGATCACCCCGAATCGCTCCGCCCGCACCAGCGCTGCCGCCACCGCACAGCCGAATACGCCGAGCACCGGCCGCGCCGTCACCTCGCGCACCGCGGCGATCCCGGGATCGGACGCACACGCCACCACGAACACATCGGCGCGCTCCCGCGCCACCACCTGGCACAACGGCCCCACCGCCGCGTGCCAGTCGCGCCACGAATAGATCCCTGGCGGTCCGCCGGCCACCGTCACCACCTCGATCGCCGGCCCTTCCGCCCGGCGGAACCCTGCCACCGCGGCATCGATCCCCGCACTGCACGGCACACTCGAATTGGGGTTCAACAGGAGGATACGTGCGCCGGAACCACTGTTCATGCTAAACTCCGCCTCGCAATTCGCACATCAAGCCGCTATATATTGCAGCGCACCATGGCGCACACCGATGCACCCCGCATCCGGTGTAAACCGTGGCGCCACCGGAGGGTAGAACTTGCCCGACATCACGGCTCCCATCCGCTGGCATTCCGCGGATGCTGCGGCACAAGCCGCGGCCGACCCGATGCCTGCGATGGCCACTGCGATGCGGCGCGGCGCGCGCGGCGCCTGCCCGTCCTGTGGCCAGGGCCGGCTGTTCAGCGGCTGGCTGCGCGTGTCTGACACGTGTTCGCGCTGCGACGCCCCGCTCGGCCAGGTGCGCGCCGATGACGCGCCACCGTATTTCACCATCTTCGCCGTCGGCCATGTGGTGATCCCCGGCATGTTGTGGCTGGAGAAGGCCTATAAACCGGAACTCTGGGTCCACACCGCCATCTGGGTGCCGCTGACCCTGGTGCTGGCGATCGGGCTGATGCGGCCGGTCAAGGGGGCGACGATCGGGCTGATGCTGAAGCTCGGCTTCGGCCGCGATGCCGGCAATGCCTGACCGGTCCAGTCCTGACCGGTACAATTCCGACCGGCATCTTACCGGCGCCACGCTGCTGGCGGGAACCCTGAGCCGGCTGGTGCTGGACGGCGAGGCGCTGACCCGGCTATCCCCCCTGCTGGAGGCCGACCGTGCCCAGGCGGTGCGTGACCTGCTGGTAGAGAACCGTTTCTCGCCGGTGCGTGCCCATGCCGACGGCCCCTTTGCCCTGCGCCTGTCGATCGCCGAAGGGCGCCTGACCTTCGACATCCGCACTGATGACGACACCAAGCTGCACATCGTCGCCCTCGCCCTCGGCCCGTTCCGCCGGCTCATCAAGGACTATCAACTGCTGGTCGACAGCCATGTGCTGGCGATCCAGGAGGGGCGCGAGGCGCGCATCCAGGCGATCGACA
>JANXSA010000266.1 GCA_025352915.1 Rhodospirillales bacterium
CATCGATCGCCTTGATGCCGGTCTGCATCGGCTCGTGCACGGATTTGCGCGGAATGATGCCGGGCGCCTTCACCTCGACCCGCATCCGCTTGGCGTCGATCGGGCCCTTGCCGTCGATCGGGTTGCCGAGCCCGTCGACCACGCGGCCCAGCAAACCCTTGCCGGTCGGCACGTCAACGATGCGCCCGGTACGGCTGACGGTGTCACCTTCGCGGATCTTCTGGTCGTCGCCGAAGATCACCACGCCGACATTGTCGGTTTCCAGGTTCAGCGCCATGCCGGTCAGCCCGGCGGACGGGAAGCTGACCAGCTCGCCGGCCATCACGTTCTGCAAGCCGAAGATGCGGGCAATGCCGTCACCCACGCTCAGCACCTGGCCGGTCTCGGAAACATCGGCCTCGGTATCAAACGAAGCGATTTGCTTCTTCAGAATTTCCGAGATCTCGGCGGGACGGATGTCCATATCAGACGGCTCCCTTCATGGCGTACTGCAGTCGCTGCAGCCGGGATTTCAAACTCGAATCGAACAGCCGCGCGCCGATGCGCACAACCAGCCCGCCCAGTAAAGCGGGCTCGACCCTCTTGACGATGTTGACGTTGCCGTACCCCGCCTCGATCAGCCGGGCGCGAAGCTGCTGCTCCTGCACCTCGGTCAACGGATGGGCCGTGGAAACCTCGGCCACGATGACGCCGCGCTTGGCGGCCACCAGGGCGGCAAAAGCAGTAATGACGCCGCGCAGCGCGCCCATGCGGCGGTTGGACACAACGACGCCGACGAAATCCAGCACGATCTTGCCGAAGCCCTGGGCCTCCAGCGCCGCGCGCAAGGCCTTCTGGGCGGTGTTCACGTCGATCAGCGGCGAGCGCAACAGGCGCTTGAGGTCGGCGCTCTCGTCAATCAGCCGGCCCAGCGCGTCGACCTGCTCAACCACCAGGTCAAGCTGGTGCTGGTCGGCGGCATGGGCATACAGCGCGGCCGCATAGCGGTCGACCAGACCGCCACCGGTGGAAATCGTGTTGCCACTCGACTGGGATGTTTGCGCCGACGCCAAGGGCCCGGTTCCATATTCTGGGCGGCACACACGGCCGCCGGTGGGAGATGCAAGACACAGCACCATCCACGACGCCGGCAAGGCCGTCGCCGCAGTTACGCTGACGGAGCGGGCTCTATCATGGGGTTTCGCGGCAGGCAACATACCGGCGCGAAAGATTCGGCGCTGGGCGACAGGGAAATCAGCAAGCAGTTCTTTTTTGAAAAAAAGAACCAAAAAACTTTTATCCGTTCAGGTCCAGCCTCTCCGGGAAGCAAACGGATAAAAGACTTTTTGCTTCTTTTTCTTCAGAAAAAGAAGGCCTTCCTTGCCGCCCTAGGCCGCCTGCCGCCGCACCCCGCCGGTGACTTCCTGGCGCGTGGCCACGGACGTCACCCCGACCACCTGGCGCAGATTGCCCTCGACCAGATGCACCATCTCGGCCGGCATCCGCTCCATGGTGATGTCCACCCGCACGCCATCGCCGCGCCGCTCGGCGGTGAAGCTGTCGGGTGTCAGGTCGCGGCGCGCGAAGGGCTGGATCAGCCGGGGCAAAAGGCCGGGATCAACATCGGCCAGAACGGAAAAACGCACGGCGGCGTGCTGGCCCACCAGGGACCAAGGTTGCAAAGACATGGGGAGTGACTCCAGGAGCGGACGGTCGGGAAAGGCGCGTCAAAACCCCGGCTGCTAGGCAGCCGGGCCTGTAATTCGCGCAATGCCGCCCCAGGTCATCATCCCGAAACCCTATCAGGTCACTGCGGCGGTCGCCATACCAGTTCGGGAACCCTGACCAGCGGAATCCGCCCCAACGGCATCAGGGCCATCGCCAGGGTGCGGTTCTGCAGCGTCAGCGGCACCGTCACCACCGGCGCACCCCCTTCGGCCGGCGGCCGGGCGACCAGCGCCAGCACCGCGCCGGCGGCCATCGCGCTGCGCGGCGTCAGCACCCCGGCGACGACCAGCGCCCGCAATGCCGCGGCATGACCCGCCAGCAACACCGTGCCCCCCCCAACCGGCTGCAACTGCCCGTCCAGCGTCAGCGTGGCGCCGCCGGACACCGTCACCTCGCCCCAGGCCAGTTCCAGCCGGCGCAGCTCCGCCACACCGCCGCCATCGCGCCACGCCGCCGCCCGGTCAGCCAGGTCGGCGATCCGCGGCACCGGCCCGGTAATCACGAGGTCGAGCAACAGGCGCTCGATCGCCGGCCCCAATGGCCAAGCCGGCCCCGATGGCCAAGCCGGTCCTGGCGGCAAGGCCACCCCCCGGGCGGCAATGCTGACCGTCACCGCCGCCTCGCCTTTCTGCGCCGCCAGCTGCTGCGCCGCACCGATCTCCAGCCGGGCCACGCCGAGCGGTCCGCCCGGCAATGCTGCCTGGAGCGCCGCGATGTCGATGGCGATGGCGCGCGCCGGCCCGCCGAATACCAGCTCCACCTCGGTGCGCAGGCGCTCGGCGCTGAACGGCACCGGCGCCGCCATGCCGGCCTGCAACGATTGCCTTCCGTCGACGTTGACCACCAGGGTGCGCGGATGGGCAAAGCCGATCGACACCGAAAACCGCTCAGCCTGCCAGCGCAACGTGTCGCCGGGGATGTTGCTGAACGGCCCGGCAGCCGACAGCTCCGTCACGTCGACGGTCGCCGCCAACGGCCAGCCACCCCGGCGCGGCACCCCGGCGCTGGCCCGCCAGCCTGGAAAGGGCGGCGCCGCCAGATTGGCGACCAGCTCGCGCTCGATCGCCGCCACCGCCCACCACCAGATCGCGCCATGCAAGGCCACCAACAGCAGCACGCCGCCGCCGATCAGGCCGATGCGCTTCCAATTCATCCCCAAGCCGCCGCGAGGCGGTAGAACCGGCACTTCGATGCAAGTTTCCTCATCGCCGCCACGGCTTTACGTCGCCTTCCTGGGATAGCTGCTGAAGTCGAACGTCGCACCACCCACAGAGTTGTCCACAGTGACACCCCGCGCATACAGCACCGTCAGCCGCGCCATCAGTTCGACCCGCGGCATCCGTGCCGGCAATGACGGCTGGATGGCGATATGGATCACCCCGGGGTCTTTTCGAAACGTCCGCCGCCCCCAGCACAGGCCGGAATCGGTCACCACCGGGATCACCGGCAGCCCGGTGCGCGCCGCCAGCGCCGCCACCCCCGGTTGCAACGGCAGCGGCGCGCCGGGCGGGGCGCGCGAGCCCTCCGGGAAGATCACGATCTGCCGGTCATGCGCCACGGCATTGTCGGCGGCGCGCAACAGCCCGCGGATCGCCGAGGCGCCGCCGCCGCGATCGACCGGGATCATCCCCATCTTGTTACAAAGCGTGCCATAGAATGGAATCCGGGACAGCTCCTGCTTCAGCACATAGGCCGCGTCGGGCACCAGCAGCAGCCAAACCACGGTGTCGAAGGCCGACTGGTGCTGAGAGACGATCAGCGCCGGGCCATGCGCCGGCAGATGCTCGCGCCCGCTGACCACCACGGTGATCCCGCAGAGCGGCCGCAGCGGCGCGAGCACGATCCGCGCCCAGAACTTGGCCACGCCGCGCGCCCAGGATGGCGGCCCCGGCAGCACCACCGCGCCCAGCACCGCCACCACCACGGTTGCGGTGTAGAACCACAGGTTGAACACCGTCGAGCGTACCCAGATCATCCACCCCCCCTTGCCGCCGCCGGAGCGGACGCGGCTTCTTCTTCGCGCATGGCCCAGCCCGACAATCCGAGCAAGGCACCCAGCCACTTGCCATACTCCGCAGCCAACAGCCGCAGCGGCACCTGGTCCTGCCCGTCCAGCAGATGTGGCACCAGCTTCACGGGATGCAACGCCACCGCCGCCGGCAGCGTCCGCCGCAGTTCCAGCAGCGCCCGGCGCATGTGATAGCCGGAGGTGACGACGATCAGCGAGGGCAACTGGTGCGCCGCCGCCCATTCCGCCGCCTCGCGCGCATTGCCCCGCGTCGAGCGGGCGCCGCGCCCCAGCGTCACCGGCCGCAGCACCACCTGGGCGGCAAGCTCGCCACCCAGCCCCGCCCCGGCCAACAGGGCGGGCAGCGCCCCGGCCCCGGTGCCGGAGATCAGCAACAGCCCGGCGCGCTTCTCGGCCAATAGCCGCAACCCCAGCTCGATCCGCCCGGCGCCCCCGGTCAGCACGACAATCCCCCCGGCCAGCGGCGGCCCCGGCGCCGGCCGGCGCGCGTCGGCCGCGAACCAGGCAAAGCCGGCGCCAAATAGCGCGACCGCGGCGACAAGCCCGATCAGGCCAACCCGGACGGCGACGCTCACGGCAGGCGCCGCAGCCATGCCCGCACCGCGCCTTGGGCGGCGATATAGCCGATCGCCGCCGCACTCAGCGGCAGCGCCGGCAAGGCCCAGAACAACAACGGCGGCAGGCGCGGCAAGGTGGCGAGCAGTTCGGCCCACCCTGGCAGCCCCGGCTCTACCGGCGCCGGGCTGACGAACGGGGCGGCAAGCGCAGTCAGTGCCACCACCACCGGCACCGCCAGCACCAGCCCGGCCACCCCGCCCAGCGCCGCCGCACGGCAGGCGTGCCGGGCAAAGCGGTCGGCGACATAGAAATCCGTGGCCCCCAGCCCGTGCAGCGTCTCCACCACCCCGCGCCGCGAGGCCAATGCCGCCCGCGTCGCCACCACGATCACCGCCCCGGCCACCGCCGCCACCAGACCGAGTGCGGCCAGCGCGCACAACCGCAAGCTGTCCGCCAGCAACGCCAGCCGGCGTACCCAGATGCCGTGGCTTTCCACCAGCGTGCCGGGTGCGGTCGCCTCCAGCCGCGCCGCCAGCGCTGCCAGATCGACACCCCCAACAGTCCCAGTGGCACCGCTCACCGTCACCGCGATCACCGCCGGCAGCGGCAGGGCGAGCTGCTCGGCGCTGCTGCCGAGCCACGGGCGCAACAGGTCGGACAGCTCGGCATCGCCCAGCGGGCGCACCGCGGCGATCCCCGGCGTGCCGCGCAACAGCGCCGCCACCCGGTCGCGCCGTGTCTCGCCGGCGGCCACCGGCGGGCTCGGCGCCGTGCCCGGGCGCGGCACCTGCACCGTCAGCGTCGCCGCAGCACCTTGCTGCCAGTGCCGGCCCAGTTCGGCCGCTCCCTGCGCCCCGGCAATCGCCAGCGCCGCCAGAAACGTCATCGCGGCCACGATCAGCGGCAGGATGCGCCAGCCCGGCGCATGGCGCAGGCCCAGCCCGTCGAAACGACGCGCGGCAATGACCCTAGCCATCGCGCACCAGCCGCCCGCGCGCCAGCTCCAGCGCCTCGCCGGGATGCCGTTCGACCAGCGCCATATTGTGGGTAGCGACGATCACCGTGGTGCCCAGCCGGTTCATCTCGCGCAGCAGCACCATCAGCCGCTCGGCCTGGACATCATCCAGGTTGCCGGTCGGCTCGTCGGCCAGCAGCAACAAGGGCCGCACGATCACCGCCCGGGCAATCGCCGCGCGCTGTTGCTCGCCGCCGGACAAAACAGTGGGGCGCATGGCAGCGACCTTCGACAGTCCGACCCAGCGCAGCATCTCGGTCACATCCGCCCGCAACTGTCCCTCCGGCCGCCCGGCCAGGCGCAGCGGCAATGCCACGTTGTCAAACACCGACAAGTGGGCCAACAGCCTGAAATCCTGGAACACCATGCCGATGCGCCGCCGCAGCGCCGGCAATTCACGCCGCCGCGCCTGCCCGACATCCACGCCCATCAGGTGCAACCGCCCCCGCGTCGGCCGGGCCGAGACGTGCAACAGCCGCAGCAATGACGATTTGCCGGCGCCCGAGGGTCCGAGCAGCCAGCGCCAGCCGCCGCCGGGCACGCTGAACGACAACGCCTGCAGCACCTCCGGCGCCGCGGCATCGGCACCATCCTCGCTGCTGCCGTAATGCAGCCCCACGCCTTCCGCCCGAATCATGCCCGGCTTCCCTTCACCGCAGTTGTGCCACCGATCGGGGGGGTGCCGGAAGCGTCCGCTGTGGGGAGGCGGTTGCGTCCCCGGGGGACGGGGCGGTTGCGTCCCCGGGGGACGGGGCGGTTGCAATAGCGCGGACCAGCCGCCACCATCGCGCGTCGTTGGAATGAATGAATGCGGATCGTCTGCCCCTCCTGCCAGGCCGCCTACGAGGTGCCGGAAAAGCTGCTGAGCGGCGCGCCACGCAAGGTGCGCTGCGCGCGCTGCGGCGATACCTGGACACCGGAAACGATCTCCACACCGGCATTGGCACCGGCACCCACATCGTCACCCGCATCGTCACCGGCATTGGCGCCGGCACTGGAGGAGGCGCCACCGCCACCCGAGGCGCCACCGCCAACCCAGGCGCCAGCCGAACCCGAGCCGAAGCGCGCGCCAGCACCGAGCCCGCCGATGGCCGCGGTTGTGCCGCGGATCGAGGACCGGCTGGTCCCGGACGCTGTCGAGCCGTCATCGGGCCGGCGCATCGCGATCGTGGCGACGCTTGCCTGGGCGACGAGCGCGGCGCTGCTGGGCGGCGCCGGATGGGCCGTGGTGATGTGGCGTGCCGATATCATGGCGGCATGGGCGCCGAGCCGGCGGTTGTTCAGCCTGCTCGGCCTGGAATAGCCGCGCGTCAGGGTTCGCCGGAAAGCCCGGCGCCGCGCAGTCGCCGCATGGTGCGTGCGGTGCCCGGCAACAGCCGGGCGATCTCGCCGGTGCGGTAGCGGATCACCGGCATCGCCTCCCTGGTCAGGGAGGTGACGACCAGCTCGCCGTCCTCGCCATCGCGCAGCACCCGGCCGGTCCGGGGGTCGATGATCTCCGGGTAGTCATGGTCCTCCCAGATGGTCAGCCCGTCCTTGGTCTCCACGCATTCCTGCGCCCCGCCGGGACCGGTCATCCCGCAAAGCCCATGGGCCGCCACCGCATGCATGTCGAAAGCATCCTCGATCGCCGCGCGAGCCGCCTCGGTCCAGAACCTGGCGTGGCAAATGCCGAGCTTGAACGAACTCTGGCGCGGATCGATGCCGGCGGCCCGTAACCGATCGCGCAGGGCCAGCAGCGCGGCCGGCGCGGCGATGATCACCTCGGGCATGAAGTCGGCGATCAGGCGGACGTCATTTTCGGCCTGGCCGGGGAACACCGGCATGACGGCGCAGCCGTATTTCTCGATGCCGCAATTCGGGTTGTCACCGGGCGCGCCATCCGCGAGATGCACCAGCCAGCCCGGCCGCACCCCGGCGGCACGCAGCGAGCGCGCCAGCACCGCGCGCCGGATGTCGGTGTCCTTCTGGGTGTACGCCATCACCGCCGGCCGTTCGCCGATGGCCGATGCAGCGCGGATGTGCACGATACGCTCGCGTGGCACGGCGGCCAGGGTGAACGGATAGGTGTCGCGCAGGTCCCGGCTGGTGGTGAACGGGAAACGGGCGAGATCGCCCAATGCCTCGAAATCATCGGGGTGTGCCCGGGCAGCGTCGAAGGCCAGCTTGTGGTACGGCACGCGTTCGTAGGCGTGGCGCAGGGTCCAGCGCAGACGCTCGGTCTGGAGGGCACGCAGACGCTCGACCGGCCAGGTTTCGACCGGTTCGAGCGTGTCCTCGTCGGGGGTGAGGTCGCTGCGAACGGATAAAAATCTTTTTGCTTCTTTTTCTTCAGAAAAAGAAGATTCTTGCTTGCCTTCACGCCTCAAAGAACACCGCCCCGATCGCCCGAGAATGGCCGCGAAACTCGGCGATGACCGCGCCGGACTGGTCGGCCACACGCACGTCGTAGAGGCCGGAACGCCCGGCGAGGTGGCGTTCTTCGGCGGTGGCGGTCAGCACGTCGCCGAGGCGGGCCGGGCGGAGGAAGGCAATGTCACCCTGGGCGGCGACGCATTTGGCGTTGCGGCTGTTGCAGGCGAAGGCGAAGGCGCTGTCGGCCAGGGTGAAGATGAAGCCGCCGTGGCACATGCCGTGGCCGTTGGTCATGGTGTCGCGTACCGTCATGGTCATCCGGGCGGTGCCGGGGCCGACGGCTTCCAGCACGAGGCCGAGGCCCTGGCTGGCATGGTCGTCGGCCCACATCGCATCGGCGCAGGCTTGGGCGAGGGCCTGTGGTTCTAACAGGGTTAGCGGCCCTTGAACTGGGCGGGGCGCTTTTCCAGGAAAGCGGTGACACCTTCCTTGTGGTCCTCGGTGCGGCTGGCCATGGCTTGCAGGTCGCGTTCGAGGTCGAGCTGTTCGTTGAGGCTGTTGCCGGCGGAGGCGGCGGCGATGGCGCGGCGGGACATCAGGATTGCCTTGGTGGGCATGGAGGCGAGCTTGGCGGCCATCTTGTGGGCCTCCTGCATCAGCTTGTCGTCGTCGAAGACGTTCCAGATCAGGCCCCATTCCAGCGCCTTTTCGGCCGGCAGGGGTTCGGCCAGCATGACCATACCGCGGGCGCGGGCGGGGCCGACGAGGTTGGGCAGGAACCAGGTGCCGCCGCAATCGGGCACCAGGCCGATGCGGGTGAAGGCCTGGAGGAAGTAGGCCGAGCGGGCGGCGATGGTGATGTCGCAGCCCAGCGCGATCGAGCTGCCGGCGCCGGCGGCGATGCCGTTGACCGCGGCGATCACCGGCATGCGCATGACCGCCAGTTTGCGGGCCAGCGGGTTCCAGGTTTCCTCGATCGAGCTGCCGGCGTCTTTGCTGCGGGGCTCTTCGGGGACCTGGTTGCGGCCGGCGAGGTCGGCGCCGGCGCAGAAGCCGCGGCCAGTGCCGGTGAGGATGATGGCGCGGCAGGTCTCGTCGGCTTCGGCTTCGAGGAGCTTTTCCATCAGCACGACGTGGGTGGCGCGGTCGAGCGCGTTCAGCCGGTCGGGCCGGTTGATCTGGATCACCCGGTAGCCTTTGTGAAGTTCAACCAGGACGGCTTCGCTCATTGTCGTTTTCCCTCGTTTGGGCAGAGTTTAGCCTATCTTCCGAGCAGCACCAGCACCACGCCGGCGAGCACCAGGAGCAGGCCCTGGATGTCGGCCCGGCGCAGTTTTTCGTGCAGGTAGAAGCGGCTGAACAGCAAAGTGAAGACCATCTCGATCTGGCCCAGGGCGCGCACCATTGCCACCGGGGCGAGGGCGAAGGCGCTGAACCAGCAGGCGGAGCCGCAGGCGGAAAGTGCCCCGACCCAGGCGGAACTGCGCCAGGTTGTGAAGGCGGCGCGGAACTGGTCGGGCTCGCGCCAGAGCAGGAAGCTGCCTTGCATCAGGGTTTGCATGGCGTTGGTGACGACCAGGCCGAACAGGGCTTTCAGGATGACGAAATCGCCGGGCAGGGCGCGGTTGGCGTCCTTGATGAAGATGGCGGTGAAGGCGAAGACGAAGCCGGCGCCGAGACCGCAGATCGCGGCCGGCTGGAAGGTGGCGCCGAGGATGTCGCGCATGCCGAGGCCGCGACCGGCCCAGGAGAGCATCAGCACGCCGCCGACGCCGATCAGGATGCCGACGACCGAGAGGGGCGTCAGCGCCTCGCCGAGGATGATCCAGGCGACGATGGCGCCTTGGACCGCTTCGGTTTTTGCATAGGCGGTGCCGACGGCGAAGTTGCGGTAGCCGAAGGCCATGATGAGCAAGGTGGTGCCGATGATCTGGAGCAGGCCGGCGGCGGCGCAGGAGGCGAGGAAGCGGGCGTTGGGCATCGGCAGGGGTTCGCCGGTCAGGCCGTAGCCGAGGGTTACGAAGAGCAGGCCGACGGGGAGCGCGTAGACATAGCGGACGAAGCCGGCGGCGTTGACGGAGAGCCGGCCGCGCAGGCGCTGTTGCAGGGCGGTGCGCCAGGTTTGGAACAGGGCGGCGGTGGCGGTGATGGGGATCCAGAGTTCGATCATCGGGGCAGCGTATCGGGCGGGCCGGTGGCGGGATAGCCCGGGCGATCGGGTTACATTTTGCCTTCTTACTGTCTCAAATCGGTGGCAAAGTCTTTTTTGCGCGGGCAGTTGGCCGGCGTGATATCGATTCTCAAGGAGTGCCGCCGTGAAGAATATCGCTCTTGCCCTTGCCCTGCTGCTTGGTGCCGCCGTGGTGCTGCCGGTGATCAGCGCCAGCCCGGCCGACGCCCAGTCCAAGTGCCATTACACCTCGGGCGACAAGGCGAAGGGCTATCGCTGCTAAGCTGCCGCCGCGACCGGGCCAGGGGTGCTGCCTCTGGCCCGGCTTTTTTGGTGCTTATTTATTGCTATATCGAAACAAAATGAGCGAGGGTTTGCGCGGGCGAAATAGGGCTCGGCGAGCGGATGGCGGGGCGCGGGCGGGGCGGCGCTGACGGCGCGGGCGGGCCGATGGGCGGGATCGGGCGCTGCTGGCGGGCGGGCAAGGCCGGGGCATGACGATCCTGCCGCGCCGGGCGATGGTCAAGCGGGTGCGGGGATGGCGGATGCGGGTTTGCCGGGTGCGAGTGAGAGGGGTGTGCGGGGTGGCGAAGGCGGTGTGGCTGGATGTGGCGCGGGGTTGCGGGGCGGGGAGGGCGCCGGCCTGCCAAAGCTGGAGGAGCTGTTCCAGGCGGCCGAAGATGCGGGTGAGGGCGGCGAAAATCAGGGCGTGCAGAACCTCCGGCAGCCAGCCCCCAATGGGGCCGCCTGCCGTGTCGTCGCGCAGGCTGGCGAGATGGTCGGCCAGCGGGGGGAGAGCGTTTGACACAGTTGGATTATAACTAACGGGTTTTCGATGTGCAAGGAAAAAATTGATGGTGCGGGGAAGTTTTTTTAGGGGAGGGAGGCAAGGGGTAGTCTTCTTTTTGTGAACAAAAAGAAGCAAAAAAACTTTATCCGTTGGGGTGGGCCAGGTGATGTTGCGCTCGTTGGTGGGATACCGCTCATCCCGGCCCTCTCC
>JANXSA010000680.1 GCA_025352915.1 Rhodospirillales bacterium
GCGAGGCCACGCAGGTGGGCGACGGAACCGTGGACAGCAGCGGCGGGCTGCGCTCGTCGCCCGCCCTGCCGTCCGGCCCGAACCGCGCCAGGGCGCGCGCCGCATCCGGCGTGCCGGCGATCGCTGCGCGCGGCGGCAACCCGGCCGCCGCCAGCCGCCGCCGCGCCAGCGTCAGCAACGCCGCCTCGCCGCCGAACAAATGCGCACCGCCGGTCACGTCCAATAGCAGCCCGTCCGGCCTATCCAGCGCCACCAGCGGGGTGAACCGCTCGCACCAGGCGGCAAGCCGGACCAGAAAGGCGCGATCCTCCTCCGGCTGGGCCGGCAGCGCGACCAGCCCGGGCACGCGCGCCCGCGCATCCGCCAGCGCCAGGCCGGCCCCCAGGCCCAGCGCCAGTGCCTGCCGATCACCGGCGGTAATGCGCAGCGCCCCCCGGTCACGCTCCACCAGCACCACCGGCGTGTCCGGCCGGCCAGACTCTCCGGACGGGGCCTCAGGCGGCAACTGCCCCGCCCGCCGCAGCCGGTCGGTCGGCAGGAAAGGCCACCACAGTGCCAGATAGCGGCGCGTCTTGGTGAAGAGGGGCGCGTTGAGGAGGGACAGAGGCATCCCGGAAGGCGCGTTGCTCACAATCCCACTCCACATGCCATTCCTGTTCGCCCAGCCCGCGGCGGTGGCGCAGCAGCCGCAGCCCGAAGCTGGGCGGTCCCGGCGCATTCGCCGGCAGCGCGCGCGACGGCCGGCTGGTGACCAGCCAGCGGGTGCGCGCGGCGCTGGGCGGAGCAGTGCTGGGGGGAGCGGGCCCACATCGCAGCAACAAAGTGAAAACGCCAGCCGTCTGGGCGGCGAGCGACAGGCGGCGGCTGGCGGTAAGGTCCAGCTGACGTGGCGTGCCGAACGGCTCGATCAGCACCGCGCCCAGGGCGGCGCAGCGCGCGCCATCAGCCCCCGCGCGCAATGTCGCCACCGCATCGGCCGCGCGCACCAGCAGCACCCGCGCCGGGTCCAGCCCCAGCTCGGCCAACCCCGGCGGATGCGGCCGCCCCATCGCCCCGCCATGCGCGTCCTGCCGCACCCATAACACCGGCCGCGCCCCGGCCGCTCGCACCGCAAGCCCCAGTGCTACGGCCACGGCCGCCGGCTGGTCAGCCGCGTCAGCCGGCAGCAGCTCATGCAGCCCCGCCCGCTCGATTCCGCCGCCCAACTGCGCATCCAGCGGCGCGAACCCGAATCCCACCAACCCGGCATCCTGCGCCGCCGGCCCGTGGGCCAGGCCGGCAAGCTGTCGCCGCAGATCGGCCAGGGTGTGAAGTGTGGGCATGGGGCAGGTTCGTTCCTTATATGTTCTTCAACATAGGAAGGAACGCCGGGGAATGCGAGTCGATTCATCAGGGATTATGCGCGGCGCAGCGCCGGCAACATCCCGCCGGCCATGTCGCTGGCGCTGGCGGGATTGGCGCCGCTGCCCGCGACCGTTCAACCTGCGTATCCACCCGGGCGGTCAGGGTGAAGCTCATGCTGGGATACGCTGCCTCGCCGTCCAGGGCGTCGCCACTGCCGGAACTGCACCGTCGTGGCACCGCTCATAATCGACAACGTGTAAAAATACGCTCACGCATTCGCAGGATGAGATCAAGCCGCGATTGGCAAAAATGCCCGTTCGTCACAAATGCCAGGTCCACCGGCGCCCCCCAAGCCGGCCAATACCTTCCTCCCGGAACCCGCGCAGAACCGGCGCACCGCAACCCTTGCTTGACCAATTGCAACAGACAATGCTTCTTCCGGTGCTCTCTTCGCATCGGCTCAATGGGGTGGTGTAGCAGGCCCGACAGGATCATCGAGACATGCCACTGGCGACCCCCGCACCACTGATCAGCGTGCTGATGCCCGCCTATAACGCACAGGCCTTCATCCGCCAGAGCGTACAAAGCGTCCTCGCCCAGACATTCGAGGATTTCGAGCTGATCGTCGTCAACGACGGCTCAACCGACGACACCGCCGCCATCCTCGCCGCCTTCGACGACCCGCGCCTGCGCATCATCGACAATCCCCGCAACCTCGGCATCGTCGGCACCCTGAACCACGGCCTCCAAAATGCCCGCGGCCGCTACATCGCCCGCCAGGACGCCGACGATTTCAGCCTGCCGCTCCGCTTCGCCCGCCAGAAGGCGTTCCTGGACACAAACCCCCAAACCGTCATCGTCGCCAGCGAAATGACACTCCTGGAAGACGGCAACATCACCTTCACCCGCGAAGGCGGCGACACCGACCCGGCCATCGTCGAATGGCTGCTCCACCTCGGCAACCCGGTCGGCCACACCTCGATGATGTTTCGCGCCGAGACGGTGGCCGCCATGGGCACCTATCTGCGCGAAGACTTTACTTGCGCCGAGGCGTTCGACTTCTCCCACCGCATGCTCCAGCACGGCCAGATCTCGGTGCTGCCCGAATATCTCGTCATCTATCGCAAACACCTGACCAACCTCACCCGCACCAAGCGCGCCACCATGATCGAGCGCACCGCGCGGGTGCTGCGCGAAGCCTATGTCCGCCTGCTCGGCCCCGGTTGCGAGACCGATGCCGACCTGGTCACCGAGCACATGATCGCGCGCGCCCCCTTTCCCGACAACGCCGCCCCGCAGCGCCTGGCGCAATTCCTGCCGCGCCTGATCGATGCCTTCACCGCCAACCGCAACATGACCGCCACCCACCGCGCGCGCATCCAGGAGGTCACCGACCGCGCCTGGTGGCGAATGATCCAGGCCGTCCTGCGCAGCGGCCAGACCGCCATCGCCCTGCGCCACCGCAACGCCTTTCCCACCGCCACCCGCCCGCGCCTGCGCGAAATCATCCGCACCGCCGCCGCCGGCATCGCCACCACCCGCCTGCGCATCACCCCGCCCACCCGCACGCCCCCCCCCTATACCCACCACGCCCAGATCATCAACGGCGAACACTTCCATCCCGTCCCGCCCTCGACCGACGCCCCCCCCATCCTGCACGTCGTCGTCGATACCGAGGCCGAGTTCGACTGGAACAAAGCCTTCGACCGCTCGCTGACCGCCGTCTCGGCCATGCGCCAGCAAGACACCGTCCAGCGCCTGTTCGACTCCTGGGGCGTCCGCCCGATCTACGTGGTGGATTACGCCGTCGCCTCGCAACCCGAGGGCTACGGCCCCCTGCGCGAAATCCAGGACCGCCACGCCTGCGTCATCGGCGCCCACATGCACGCCTGGATCACGCCCCCCTTCGAGGAGACCGTGTCCGAATACAATTCCTTCGGCGGCAACCTCCCGCGCGACCTCGAGGAGCGCAAGCTGCGCGCCCTGATCGCCGCCATCGAGCAGAATTTCGGCATCACCCCGCTATTCTTCCGCGCCGGCCGCTACGGCGTCGGCCCGAACACCATGGAATTGCTGGCCAAGCTCGGCTTCCAGGTGGATCTCAGCCTGCTGCCACACGCCGACCTGCGCGCCCGCGGCGGCCCGGATTTCCGCTTCGCCGAGTGCGTCCCTTACACCACCGCGGGCAACAGCCTGCTCTGCGTGCCGATGACACGCGGCCAGATCGGCGCCATCGCCCCCATGCCGCCGCGCCTGCAGGGACTGCTACAGCACCGCATCGCCTCGCGCCTGCGCCTCCAAGGCATCCTGTCGCGCCTCAAGCTCGCCAACACCATCACCCTCACCCCCGAAGGCGTGTCGACCGCCGAACAGATCGAGCTGATCGACGCCATGATCCGTCGCGGCTGCCGCACCTTCGCGCTGCATTACCACAGCCCGACCCTGGCCAAGCAGACGCCCTATGTCCGCACCGAGGCCGATCTCACCGCCTTCATCGGCCGCATCGAGGCCGTCTGCCGCCACTTCTTCGCGGTCCGCGGCGGCATGCCCGGCAACCCCGCCGACCTGCTGCCGCCAGGCCAGCGCAGCCGCCTGTGGCCCGCCAAAATCACCGCCCCCGCCGAGGTGTAAACAAAAGCCCCGGCGCCAATTGGACAAAAGTTTTTTGCTTCTTTTTTTCAAAAAAGAAGGCCTTCCTCCCTACCCCATCGAAGAATTAAAATTCCCCCCATCCATCACCAAATTCTGCCCAACAATAAACCCCGCCTGCGCCCCGCACAAAAACGCGCACGCCTCGCCAAACTCGGCCGGGTCCCCAATCCGCCCCGCCGGATTATTCTTCCCCATATCCGCCAACGCCTCCTCCATCGTCTTCCCCGCCTTCACCGCCATCGCCAGCGACGAATTGCGAATCCGGTCGGTATTGAACGGCCCCGGCAGCAACCCGTTGATCGTCACATTATGCTTGGCCACCTGCCGCGCCAGCCCGGCGACAAACCCGGTCAACCCCGCCCGCGCGCCATTGCTCATCCCAAGATGCGGAATCGGCGACTTCACCGACGCCGAGGTGATGTTCACAATCCGCCCGAACTTCCGCCCGATCATCCCGTCCACCACCGACTTGATGAGAAAAATCGGCGTCAGCATGTTGGAATCAATCGCCTTGATCCAATCCTCGCGCTGCCAGTCGCGGAAATCCCCCGGCGGCGGCCCGCCGCAATTATTCACCAGAATATCCGGCGCCGGACACGCCGCCAGCGCCGCCGCGCGCCCTTCCTCGGTGCTGATATCCCCCACCACCGTGGTCACATTCACCTGATACTTCGCCCGGATCTCCGAAGCCGTCGCCTCCAGCGCCTCCGCCCCGCGCGCCGTGATCACCAGATCCACCCCCTCGCGCGCCAACGAAATCGCACAGGCCCGCCCGAGCCCCTTGCTAGCCGCGCAAACAATCGCCTTCTTGCCGCGAATGCCTAGGTCCATGGTCATTCCCCTCCAGGTTTGCTGATCTTCTCAAGCTCCGCCCGGACGCGCTCCGGAATCGGCACCGGCCGCATCGTCGCACGGTCGACATACACATGCACGAAATGCACCGCCGCACTGGCCGTGTCATCCCCGTTGCGAAAAATCCCCAGCTCATACCGCACCGAGCTGCGCCCTAGCTTCCCCACCGCCAGCCCCACCGTGGCATCGTCGGGATACGCCATCTGCGCCAAAAACCGGCACCCGGTCTCGGCCACAATCCCAATGACCTCGCTGCGCCCGATCTCCAACAACCCATGGTCGATCAAAAACCGGTTCACCGCCGTGTCGACCCAGGAATAATACACCACATTGTTCACATGCCCGTAGACGTCATTATCCATCCAGCGCGAACCCACAATGTGGAACCAACGGAAATCTGCGCGAACGGGGGCGGGCGGACGGGACATGAAGCGACTCAACATGGTTTGCCGGCCCAGGTCCAGGCAGGGAAAAGCAGGCCAGGAAAAGTCTTCTTTTTGTGGACAAAAAGAAGCAAAAAAACTTTATTCATTAAGATTTTTCTCTTATTTTGCCCCCCGC
>JANXSA010000703.1 GCA_025352915.1 Rhodospirillales bacterium
GAGGGGCAAAGCCCCCGCCTTTCTTCCTTCAGCCCCCCGCCTTGGGCCGATGCAGGGCTAACCCCGCGGCGGCGAGCATGAGGGTCATGCCGGCGGCGTCGATGGGGGTGACGTGTTCGTCGGCCAGGGCGATTCCGAGGAGGACGGCGACGATGGGGGAGATGAAGGCGTAGGTTCCGACGCGTCCGGCGCCCCAGTCGCGCATCAGGCGGAAGTAGATGATGGTGGCACCGAGCGAGGCGGGCAGGAGCAGGTACCACCAGGCGGCCCAGGCGACGGGGCTCCATTGCAGGCGGGCGGCGTCGCGGGCGCCGGGTTCGAAGGCGAGGGCGAAGACCAGGAGTACGGCGCCGCCGATGAAATTGGTGATGGCGACCAGGTGGACGGGGGGCAGGGTGCGCATCAGGGGCCGGGCGGCGACCGAGGCGTAGCAGTAGGCGAGGTTGCCCAGGACCACGCCGGTGGCGCCGAGGATTTCCAGCGTGTCGAGGTCGCCGACGGCGGCGCGGGGGCCGTAGAGCACGAGGACACCGGCGACGCCGACGGCCAGGGCGCCGAGGTGGCGGCGGCTGAAGCGCTCCTGGCCGAGCATGGCGGCGAAGGCGACCATGGCGATCGGGGTGAGGGCGGAGTTGAGGACGGCGGCGAGGCCGCTGGAGATGTGGCGCAGGCCGTAGAGCATGATGATCGCGTTGAGCGGGATCATCATGACGGAGACCCAGATGATGCGGCCCCAGAGGCGCGGGGGGACGCGCACGGGGGTGCCGCGCAGGGCGAGAAAGATCAGCAGCACGGCGCCGGCGACGCTCCAGCGCAGGCCGGAGAACAGGCCGGGCGGCACTTCGGCGGTGCCGGCCTTCATCGCCAGCCAGTTGGTGCCCCAGACGAGGCACAGGAAGAGGAAAAGGCCGCGCTGGATGGCGGCGGGGGAGAGCGCCATGGGGTTCTTCGCGGCGGGGGAGGCTCTTCATACCGCGGGGCTTGGCGTGGGCGGCCTGTTGTGTCGGCATGGCCGGGTGGCGCGGGGGTCAGTCGGCCGGGGTGGCCAGGGCGATGATCACGCCGCGCGGGCGGCGTTGCTGTTCAAGCTGCGCCTGCGGCGCGGACGAAGGCGGCGACCAAGGCCGGGTCCTTGATGCCCGCCTGGCGTTCGACGCCGGAGGAGACATCCACGGCCGGCGCGGCGGTGGCGCGGATGGCGTCGGCGACGTTGGCGGGGGTCAGCCCGCCGGCCAGCAGCCAGGGCGCCGGGGCGCGCCAGCCGGCCAGGATCGACCAGTCGAATGCCACCGCGTTGCCGCCGGGACGGGTGGCGCCGGGGGGCGGCTTGGCCTCGATGAGGAAGCCGTCCACGCCCTGGGCATCGCGCGGCAGGTCGGCTTGGGTGGCGACACCGATGGCGCGCCAGACAGGGAGGTTGAAGCGTGCGCGGATGTCGGCGGCGCGCGCGGCGTCGGCATAGATTTGCAACACGTCGAGCGGGACGGCGGCCAGGGTGTCGGCGATTTCGGCGTCGGTCGGCGCGACGAACAGCCCGACCTTGGCCGGTGTGCCGGGCCGGGCAGCGAGGGTTGCGGCGGCGGCCGGGGCGCTGTAGCGCGGCGAAGCGGGGAAGAAATTGAAGCCGACCCAGTCGGCGCCGGCGGCAACCACGGCGTCCATGCCCTCGGCGGTGGTGATGCCGCAGATTTTGATCCTCACGGTCACGGTTTCGTCTCGGCCGGCGGCAGGAGCGTGGCGCTGGGGAGTTGGCCGGCGTTGGCCATGCGGGCCTGGGTTGCCGCCAGCTCGGTGCGCAGGGCCGCCGCTTCCTGGCCGGCGCGGCGGGCGCGCAGGCGTGATCCCAGGCCGGCGATCCAAGTGGTCAGCGCGCCCAGCAGGAAGGCCAGGCCCATGGCGCACAGGATCACCAGCGACAGCGGGGCGGCGACCAGCAGGTCGGTCGGCCAGAGGGTCAGACGCACCATCTCGGTGTTCGACAGGGCGAACAGGATCACCAGCAACAGCAAGGGACTGAGGAGGATCAGGCGCCAGAACAAGGAACGCATGGTGGGGGGCTCATCCAGGGGAGAAGGAAGATTCTTCTTTTTGTGAACAAAAAGAAGCAAAAAACTTTATCCGTTGGCGCGTCGTCAGGCCGGGGGGTGGCTCGGGTCTGAATGGATGAAGTTTTTTTGCTTCTTTTTGTTCACAAAAAGAAGACTTGCCTTCAAACCTTCCCGCGGTTCACCCGGTCGCGCAGTTCCTTGCCGGCCTTGAAGAACGGCACGACTTTTTCATCGACGGGCACGGCGGCGCCGGTGCGCGGGTTGCGGCCGGTGCGGGCGTCGCGTTTCTTGATGGTGAAGGCGCCGAAGCCGCGCAGTTCGACGCGCTCGCCACGCGACAGGGCGGCGGTGATTTCGGTGAAGATGGTGGCGACGATGATCTCGACGTCGCGGCTCAGCAGATGCGGATTCGCGGCAGCCAGCTCGGCGATCAGTTCCGATTTGGTCATGCATGCTGCTCCGTCGCGCTATTCGGCCAAGTCCGCAGGCTGCCAGATGGCCCAGGCACCGTCAAGCTGTTGAGAGAGAACAGTTTTCACTAGGGCACCGAGCAGGCCCAGGAAGGATTCGCCCAGCGCGCGTTCGGCGAGGCCGCGCTTGCCCACGTCGCGCGCCGGCAGGGTGATGCCGACCTGTTTGGTCTCGGCCAGCCAGGCACGCGCCTCGCGCTCCGCCCCGATGGCGTCGATCAGGCCGAGCTTCAGCGCCTGGCGCCCGGTATAGGGCCGGCCGTCGGCGAGTTCGCGCACCCGGGCCGGCTCCATGCGGCGCCCGGCGGCGACCATGGCGATGAACTGTTCATGCATATCGGCAATGAGGTCCTGCAGCATCGCACGCGCCGGGGGGCTCAGCTTGCGCGCCAGGCTGGGTTCGTCCTTGAGCGCGCCGGAGGCCAGGGAGTTGTCGCCGATGCCCAGTTTTTCCAGCAGGCCGGAAAACTCGGGTACTTGCAGTTTTACACCGATCGAGCCGGTCAGGGTGGCTTCGCGGGCGAAGACGCGGGCGGCGGGCATGGCGATCATGTAGCCGGCCGAGGCGGCGGTGCCGCCCATCACCGCGACCACCGGCTTTTTCGCGGCCACGCGGGCGATGGCATCGTGCAGCGATTCGCCACCGGAGACGGTGCCGCCGGGGCTGTCGATGGCCACCAGCAAGGCGCGCGCGGTGTCGTCCTTGGCCACCGCGTCGATCGCCTCGACGAGGCGGCGATCCTCGGTGATGGTGCCGGCGATAGTCAGGCGGGCGACGTGATCGCGGCCCAGCACGGTGTCGGCGTCGCGGCCCAGGGCGAGCAGGCCGGTGACCACCACCGCCAGGACCGCCACCGTCCGCCACAGGAAAAGGCGGCGCTTGAGGCGCCGCCTGTCCAGTAGCAGGTCGGATTCCAGGGTCACGCGATGGCCCCGGCGATGCCGCTCGGACTACTCCGTCGGCGTCTGCTGGTTGCGGCGGCGGATTGCCGCACCCAGGATGTCGCCGAGCGAGGCGCCGCTGTCGGAGTTGCCGAACTCGGCGATCGCCTGCTTGTCCTCCTCGATCTCCTTGCCCTTGATGGTGAGCTGGAGCTTGCGGGCGGCACGATCGACGCCGGTGATGCGGGCATCGACCTTCTCGCCGATGGCGAAGCGGTCCGGGCGCTGGTCGCCTTTGTCGCGGGCCAGTTCGGCGCGGCGGATGAAGCCGGTGAGGACCTCGTCGACCTTGACCTCGATGCCGTTGGACTGCACCGCGGTGACCACGCAGGTGACGATGTCGCCCTTGTTGATCCGGTCCAGCACGGAGGCGGCGGGGTCGTCGGCCATCTGCTTGATGCCGAGCGAGATGCGCTCCTTCTCGACGTCAACGTCCAGCACTTTGGCCTTGAGGATCTGGCCCTTTTCGTACTTGGCCATCGCCAGTTCGCCGGGCTCGTCCCATGACAGGTCGGACATGTGGACCATGCCGTCGATGTCGGCGGACAGGCCGATGAACAGGCCGAATTCCGTCATGTTGCGGATTTCGCCCTCGACCACGCTGCCGATCGGATGCTCGTCGACGAACTGCTCCCACGGATTGCGCTGGACCTGCTTGAGGCCGAGCGAAATGCGGCGCTTCGAGCTGTCGACATCCAGCACCATCACGTCCACTTCCTGCGAAGTGGCGACGATCTTGCCGGGGTGGACGTTCTTCTTGGTCCAGCTCATCTCGGAGACGTGAACCAGGCCCTCGACGCCGGCTTCCAGCTCCACGAAGGCGCCGTAATCGGTGATGTTGGTGACGCGGCCGGTGTATTTCGCGCCGGGCGGATACTTCGCCGCCACGCCGTCCCACGGATCGGCCTCAAGCTGCTTCATGCCGAGGCTGATGCGTTGAGTCTCGCTGTTGAAGCGGATGACCTGGACCTTGACCGCCTGGCCGATGGTCAGCGCCTCGCTGGGGTGGTTGATGCGGCGCCAGGCGATGTCGGTGACGTGCAACAGGCCGTCCACGCCGCCGAGATCGACGAAGGCGCCGTAATCGGTGATGTTCTTGACCACGCCGTCGAGGATCATGCCTTCCTTCAGGCCCTGGATCAGCTCGCTGCGCTGTTCGGCGCGGGTCTCTTCCAGCACGGCACGGCGGGAGACCACGATGTTGCCGCGGGCGCGGTCCATCTTGAGGATCTGGAACGGCTGCGGCATGCCCATCAGCGGGCCGACATCGCGCACCGGGCGGATATCGACCTGGCTGCCGGGAAGAAACGCCACGGCGCCGCCGAGATCGACGGTGAAGCCGCCCTTGACCCGGCCATAGATGGTGCCGTTGACGCGCAGCTGCGCCTCGAACGCCTTCTCCAAATTGGTCCAGGCTTCCTCGCGCCGCGCCTTCTCGCGCGACAGCACGATGGAACCGTCGCGGTCCTCATAGCGCTCGACATACAGCTCGATGGTGTCGCCGGGCTTGATTTCGGGCTTGGCGCCGGGAGCGGCGAATTCCTTGAGGGCGACGCGGCCTTCGCTCTTGAGGCCGACATCGACGATGGCGAATTCCTCGGTGAGCCGGATGACGCGGCCGGTGACGACGGAGCCGTCGAAGTTAGTATCGCGGCCGAGGGTTTCGTCGAGGAGGGTGGCGAAGTCTTCGTCCAGGGCTGCTGAAGCCATGAGGGTGGGTCTATCCTTGCGCGGCCCAGAGGGACCGGGATGAGTGCGCGCTATCCCTCGCAGGAAGCACGACGTGCCCGCGCGCCCGCATCGGCGGGGAGGCGCAGGCCGGGTTTGAGACGCCGCGCGGATGCGTGACCGGGCGGAGAGAAGCGCCGGGCGGGGGAGGAGTCAAGCGGGAAGGCAAGCAAGGCTCCGCCGGCAAGGGGCCGAGGGCCCCTTGACCCCCATTTACTGGACGGCTGGTGGGTTGGACTCCGGGTGCAAAGTCATGGGGTCAAGGGGCCGCCGGCCCCTTGCCGCCGGAGGCTTGCTCGCTGATTCTGCCTTCGATCAGCGCCAAGGCGGTGGCGAAAGCCGCATCGGCATCCAGCGTCGTCGTATCGAGGAGCATGGCGTCCTCGGCGGGTTTCATGGGGGCCGCCGCCCGCGCCCGGTCGGCCGCGTCGCGGGCGTGGACTTCGGCGGTGATGGCGGCGCGGTCGGCGGCGACGCCGCGGGCGCGCAGTTCGGCCCAGCGGCGGCGGCCGCGTTCCTCGACGCTGGCGGTGACGTAGAGCTTGGCGGGGGCGTTGGGGAAGATGACGGTGCCGATGTCGCGGCCGTCCAGGACGGCGCCGTGGGCGTGGCCGAAGCTGCGCTGGAAGTCGAGCAGGGCGGCGCGGACGGCGGGGACGGAGGCGACCAGGCTGGCGGCTTCGTCGACCGGGGGGCCGCGCAGGTCGGAGCGGGCGGTGTCCCCGGGCTTGAGCGTGCGGGCGGCGGCGATGGCGGCATCGGCGTCGGCGGGGTTGTGGCCGGCCTCGATCACCCGGCGGGCGACGGCGCGGTAGAGCAGGCCGGTGTCGAGGTAGGGCAGGTTAAAGTGCTGGGCGAGGCGGCGGGCCAGGGTGCCCTTGCCGGCGGCGGCGGGGCCGTCGATTGCGATGATCAGCGGCATCAGGCGGCGACCAGCGCCGGCG
>JANXSA010000731.1 GCA_025352915.1 Rhodospirillales bacterium
CTGAGGCCCCAGACCCCCCTTGCCGAAGGCGCTTATGGTTGAGGGTGCAGGGGTCTCGGACCCCTGCTGGGGTCCGGGGCAAAGCCCCGGCTTTTCCATGCTGACCCCAGGCCCCCTCGCCGCCTACCGAGCGCGCGTGGCGGCTGGCGAGTTAGCCGCCGATCCGGCGCAGGCCGATGCCGCCGTTCGGTTGCAGGCGCTGTGGGAGACCTTGCGCGGTTACGAACCGGCGCCGGCTGGTCGGCCCGGTCTGTTGGGTCGGTTGTTCGGCCGCGCGCCGGCGCCGGTTCCGATGGGGCTTTATCTTGTTGGCCAGGTTGGGCGCGGCAAGTCGATGCTGATGGATTTGTTCTTCGACACGGCCGACGTGCCGCGGCGACGGCGCATTCATTTCCATCGCTTCATCCAGGAGGCGCATTCACGGTTTCACGCCCATAAGCGCGAGTATCCGGAGATCGACGACCCGATCCCGAAGCTGGCCGACAGCATCGCCGCGGAGGCATCGCTGCTGTGCTTCGACGAGTTCCAGGTGCACGACATCGCCGACGCGATGATCCTGGGACGGTTGTTCCAGGCGCTGTTCGCCCGCGGCGTGGTGATGGTTTCCACCTCCAACACCGCGCCGGACAACCTGTTCCGCGGCCAGCCGGGGCGCGACGCCTTCCTGCCCTTTATCGCCATCCTGAAGAACCACGTGGCGGTTTACGAGCTGGATTCCGCCCGCGACTTCCGCCGCCAGCGCCTGCGCGGCATGGCCAGCTGGCACGTGCCGCCCGACGGCCGGGCCGACATGGCGCTGGACGATGTTTTCACCGCAATGGGCGGCGGGGAGACACCGCGGCCGATCGCCCTCACCGTCATGGGCCGGGCCCTGCGGGTGCCGCTGGCGGCCGGCAAGGTGGCGCGCTTTGACTTCGAGGCGCTGTGCGGCACCGCGCTGGGCGCCGGCGACTACCTGGCGATTGCCGCGCGCTTCCACACCGTGGTGCTGGACGGCATTCCCCGCCTGTCACCGGACAATTTCGACCGTGCGCGGCGATTCATCGTGCTGGTGGATACGCTCTATGACCACCGGGTGAAACTCTATGCTTCCGCCGAGGCCATGCCGGACCAGCTCTATATGCGCGGCGAAAACGCGGCGATGTTCGAGCGAACCGCCTCGCGCCTGGAGGAAATGCGCAGCCAGGAGTACCTCGACGGCGAACACTTCGGATAGGTAAAAAGCACGCGAGGCCGGGGCTTTGCCTCGGCCTCGCGTGCCTTCAGTCTTCCGAAGGTGCCGCCGCGATCGGGATTTCGCGGACTTCGACCTGGGCGCCGGGTTGATCGTCGAAGCCCGGCTGGTTTTCGCCGTCGTCGCCGTCACGGTGGTGGCGGGGGCCGCTGTATTGCGCCTGGGGGCCGCCTTGTTGCTGGACGGCCTGGTTCATGGCGTTGACGATGCGGAAATAGTGTTCGGCGTGTTGGAAGTAGCTTTCCGCCATCACCCGGTCGCCGGAGCTGGAGGCATCGCGGCCGAGTTGGAGGTATTTCTCGAACAGCTGCTGGGCGGTGCCGCGAACGCGCAGGTCGGGGCCGGAGCTGTCGAAGATGTGGTTGCGGTTGAGCGGGATGTTGCCGCCGCTGTGGTGCCGGATCGGGGCGCTACTGCCACCGCCGCCACCGCCGCCGCCGCCACCTCCGCCGCCACCGCTGCGAAAGTTACGTCCCCGTGAGCGTTTCATGTTCATCGGCTTGCTGAAGCACTTTCCTGTTTCGGGTGCATCGGGGTGCGGTCGCTTAGTACTGGAACTGTGCGGCCTGTTCCCCCGGCAGCGACGGCATCAGCCGGAAGCTGCGGTAATTGGGGGCGCCGGACCGGCCATCGGGCTGATCCTCGCTGCACCAGGAGCAAGTTAGCGAAGCCGCCCGCGCCTGCCAAACGTTTTTTATGCCGCCAGGACAAGTGCGCGGGCGATGCCGCCGAGGTCGGGGCGCAGGGCGAGCACGCGCAGCCCGGCGGCGCGGGCCAGGGCGGGGACGGTTTCGTGCTGGCCGATGCCGAGTTCGAGCACGGCGACGCCACCGGGGGTGAGCAGGGCGGGCAGGGCGGTGGCGAGGTGGCGATAGGCGGTCAGGCCGTCCGGGCCGCCGTCGAGTGCGCGGGCGGGTTCGTGGGCGAGGATTTCGGGCATCAGGCCGGCGAGGTCGGGGGTGGGGATATAGGGCGGGTTGGACAGCACGAGGTCGAAGCGGCCGGTGATGGCAGCGGCCCAGTTGCCGGCCAGGAAGGCGGTGCGGCGGGCCAGGCCGCAGGCGTTTGCGTTGCGGGCGGCGAGGGCGGTGGCGGCGGGGGACAAGTCGATGCCGAGGCCCCAGGCGGCCGGCAAGGCATTGAGAACGGCCAATAGCAGGCAGCCGGTGCCGGTGCCGAGGTCCAGGACGCGGGTGGCTTCGGGTTTGGCGGCAAGGGCGGCTTCGACGATCGCCTCGGAGTCGGCGCGCGGGATCAGGGTATCGCGGGAAACTTCGAGGTCGAGCGTCCAGAAGCCTTGCCGGCCGGTGATCAGGGCCATTGGTTCCCGGGCCGCCCGGCGGGCGACCAGGGCGGGCAGGGTGGGGGCGGTGACGATTTCGGTGCGGTCGAGCAAGGCGGTGGCCGGCCGGGCGAGGGCGTGCAGGAGGAGGAGGCGGGCTTCGCGTTGAGGCGTCTCGATGCCGGCCGCTTGGAGGGCGGCGGTGGCCTCGGCCAGGTGGGTGGCGATCGGGTGGGGGAGCATGTGGGTGCTGATGCACGGGGCGGGGTCCGGCGGCCAGCCTGAGGGGGCATGCCTCCCCGGCTTGGGGCGCATGTCGAGATCGCTTGCCGGGGGCAGGGCAGGACTCCTAGCGTCGCGGCACGCCGAAGGGGGACTGGCCGTGCCGCAAGCGATCAAGGCTTGGCCGATCATGGTGGGTGCCGCCGTGTTGCTGTCGTTGGCGATGGGTATCCGGCAGAGCCTGGGGCTGTTCATGCAGCCGATGACGGCGGCGGGGATTACGGTGGCGGATTTCACCTTTTCGGTGGCGGTGCAGAACGTGGTCTGGGGGCTGTCGCAGCCTTTCGTTGGGGCGCTGGCGGACCGGCATGGGTTTCGGCGGGTGGCGATGACGGGGTCGGCGCTGTATGCCGCCGGCATATTATGCGCGGTGTTTGCCACCGGGCCGCTGTGGCTGACGCTGGGGACCGGGCCGCTGTTGGGCATTGCGTTGTCCTGTACGGCGGCGAGTTTGAGCCTGAGTGCGGCGGCGCGGGCGGTGCCGGAGGCGCGGCGGAGCTGGGCGCTGGGGATCGTTTCGGCGGGCGGATCGCTGGGGACGCTGGTGGCGGCGCCGATGGCGCAGGGGTTGATGACATCGCCGGGCGGGTGGCAGGTGGCGATGCTGGCGCTGTTCGGGTTGGCGCTGTTGATGATCCCGGCGGCGTTTGTCATGGGGCGGGCGGATCTGGTGCCGTTGCCGGTCCGGCGCGGCGAGGCCAGCAGTTTTCGTGAGGTGTTGCATGCGGCGCTGCATCGGCGGGCTTTTCTGGTGATGGCCGGGGCCTTTCTGGTGTGTGGGTTGCAGCTGGTGTTCTTGACCACGCATCTGCCGAGCTATCTTGCGATGTGCGGGATGGATCCGATGCTGTCGGCGCAGTCGCTGGCGGTGATTGGCGGGTTTAACATCGTGGGTGCGTATATGTGGGGCTGGTTGGGGGGCATCTATCCGAAGCATGTGATGCTTGGGTTGCTCTATCTTTTGCGCAGCGTGGCGATTGCGGTGTTTTTCGCGTTTCCGCCGAGTCCGGTGACGACGCTGGGGTTTGCGGCGGTGATGGGGCTGTTGTGGATGGGGGTTTCGCCGCTGACGGCCGGGTTGGTGGCGCAGATGTTCGGGCTGCGCTACATGGCGACGGTGACCAGCCTGGCGTTTTTGAGCCACCAGGTGGGGAGTTTCCTGGGGGCGTGGGGCGGCGGACTGATCCTGGAAATGCTCGGCAGCTATGACCGGGCTTGGCAGATCGGGGTTCTCATTGGGCTGATCGCGGGGACGGTGCAGATCGTGTTCGGCGGTGAGGGGCGGCCGCGGGCGCGGGTGCAAGTGGCGGTGGCGTAGGATTGTTTTGATAACGGAATGAATTGGACACGGGTTTGCGACGCTGAAAAGGGGCTCCTGCGGGCTGGGTGGGTCGTGTGCTGGGCGGGGGCGGGATGCGGTTGCGCCTGGTGGCGTACGTTGGGTGACCGCGCTGGGGTAAGGTGAGTGCAGCAGTAAGCAAGGCTCCGCCGGCGTCGTGCGCAGCACGCCTTCGCGTGACGGGCCGGAGGCCCTTTGATCCCATTTCTTTAGGCAGTTTTGCGACGAGCGGGCGGCGTGCGGGTTGAGCGCGGGTGCGCCGGCCGATCGACGGTGTTGCTGGGTTGGGGGGTGGGGAGGGTGCCGGCCTGCCAGCGTGCGAGGAGTTGTTCGAGGCGGGCGAAGATGGCGGCGATCAGGGCGTCCAGAGCGGCCGGAATGCGGACGCGCGTCTCCCACCCCAAGGGGCGGGTTTGGGGGGTGGCGATCGGGGCGCCGAGGGGTGCGTGGCCTGACATTGGGATGGTTAATAACTAACTGTTTTCGAAGATGCAAGGGGTATTTTGACGAAATAGGAAATATTTTTTCTCCATTTGTGCGACGAGAGCCCCCCTCGTCGATCCGCTTTGCGGCTCAACCCCGCCCAAGCGCGAGGGGAGAGAAGATCCTTTCGGATGAAGAAGGAGGAAGCGTGGATCCTTCGCTTCGCTCAGGACAAGGTTTTTTTGCTTCTTTTTGTTCACAAAAAGAAGA
>JANXSA010000744.1 GCA_025352915.1 Rhodospirillales bacterium
GGCCGGCGCGGCTGGCGGATGGCTGGTGTTCCTGGCGCCGGGCGGGCTCTATATGCTTGGTAATCTTCTACTGGTTCTCGGCACGGTGCTTCAGGATGTGGTGGCGGACGCGATGACCACCGAGGTGGTGGCCCGCACCGAGGCCGATGGCTCGCCGCGCGACGAGACGGTGGTCAAGGCCGAGCTGGGCATGGTGCAGTTGATGGGGCGCATGGCGTTGTCGCTGGGCGTGCTGTCGGTGGCCGGGCTGTCGGGCTGGATCGCCGGCTTCATGTCGCGCGAGGTGGTGTTTCTCATGGGGCTGGTCATCCCCGCGCTGACGCTTTTTGCCGCGATGGCGGTGACCGGCGAGACGCATGAGACCCATCCGCCGGATTGGCGCATCCTGGGCGGCGGGCTGGGGTTTGGCGCGGTGGTGATCGCGCTGGCGCTCGGCGAGGTGCCGTATGCCCAGGAAATCGTCTTCGTGCTGTCGATGGCGGTGATCATCCGCATGTTGATGCTGGTCACCACCGGGCTGCCTAGTGAAACCCGGCGCGCCATCCTGGCGACCTCGATCATCATCTTTGCCTTTCGCGCCACGCCGGGGGCAGGGGACGGGGCGTTCTGGTTCACGCTGGATGAGCTGGGGTTCGACGAGGCATTTCTCGGGCATTTGCGGCAGACTTCGGCGATCATCGCGCTGGTCGGGCTGTGGCTGTTGCGGCATCAGTTGACGAAGCATTCGGTGGCGCGCGTGCTGTTCTGGCTGACGATTGCCGGCTTGGTGCTGTCGTTGCCGACGATCAGCCTGTTCTACGGGCTACATCATTGGACCGAGGCGCAGTTCGGCTTTGGCGCGCGGACGATCGCGCTGGTTGATTCCGCCGCCGCCGGGCCGTTTGCGCAGTTGGGCATGGTGCCGTTGTTGACGCTGGTCGCGTTCTACGCCCCGCCGGGGCAGCACGCGACGTGGTTTGCGCTGATGGCGTCGCTGATGAACCTGGCCCTGGTGGCGGGCAGCTTGCAGACTAAGTATCTCAACATGATCTTCACGGTGGGGCGCGGCGAGTATGACCAGCTTGGCGTGCTGATGATCACCGCGACCGTCATCGGGGTGGCGCTGCCGCTGCTTGCCTTGGCGATTTTTCGTCCGAAAACCTGATGTTGCAGGGACCACGCATGCCCCATAGCCCGTCCATCGCCCATGCCGCGCTCGGCCCGGAATTTTTCGACGCGGTCGCGGCGGCGGATTTCCCGGCGGCGATCCTGCGTCATCGCAACCAGGCCTGGGCGGCTCGCGTCGGGCTCGATGGCCTGAGCGAGGCCGAATGGATCGCGCATTTCGGCCGGTTCCGGCCGTTGCCCGGCAGCTTCGAGAAGCCGTTGGCGTTGCGCTATCACGGCCACCAGTTCCGCTCGTATAATCCCGATCTCGGCGATGGGCGCGGGTTCCTGTTCGCGCAATTGCACGACCTGCGCGATGGCCGGCTGCTCGATCTCGCCACCAAGGGCAGCGGCACCACGCCATGGTCGCGCGGGGCGGATGGGCGGCTGACGCTGAAGGGGGGGGTGCGCGAGGTGTTGGCGACGGCCATGCTGGAGGCGCAGGGGGTCAACACGTCGAAGAGTTTTTCGCTGATCGAGACCGGGGAGGAATTGCAGCGCCACGATGAGCCGTCGCCGACGCGGGGGGCGGTGCTGGTGCGGCTGTCGCATTCGCATATCCGCATCGGCACGTTTCAGCGCCTGGCGTATCACAAGGATGCCGAGGGGTTGCAGCGCCTGGTGGATCATTCGATCCGGCACTACATGCCGGGGCTGTGGCACGAGAATGCGGCCGAGCGCACGCGGGCGTTTTATGCCGAGGTCGCGGCGAACGTCGCCCAGATGGGCGCGCAATGGATGGCCGCCGGGTTTGTGCATGGCGTGCTGAACACCGACAACATCAACATCACCGGCGAGAGTTTCGACTACGGCCCCTGGCGCTGGCTGCCGACGTTGCAGCCCGACTTTACCGCAGCGTATTTCGACTATCACGGGCTCTATGCCTATGGCCGCCAGCCGGAGACGCTGTTGTGGAACCTGGCGCAGCTTGGGTCGTGTTTGCTGGCGTTGATCGAGAAGGAGATGCTGTTGCCGGTGCTGGATGCCTATGAGGGGCAGTTCCATGCGGCCTATGCGACGGCCGTGCTGCGGCGCCTTGGGTTGGCGTCGCGCAATCCGGAGGCGGATGCCACGCTGGCCCGCGCTTTTGCTGGCTTCCTTGAGGCCAGCCAGATGCCGTTCGAGCAGGGGTTTTTCGATTGGCATGGCGGGCTGGCGAGCGAGGCGCGCGCGGGAAGGAGTCCGGCGACGGCGCAGTATGCCCACCCGGCTTTCGTCCCGGTGCGCGAGGCGCTGGCGGGCTACGACCCCGAGCCGGAGGCCAAGCCCGACCATCCGTATTTCAGCCGGCCGGTGCCTTGCACCATGCTGATCGACGAGGTCGAGGCAATCTGGGCGCCGATTGCCGCGCACGACGATTGGTCGCGGTTTGAGGCCAAGCTGGTGGAGATCGGGGAGATGGCGGCGGCTTATGGCACGACACCCTTGCCGCCGTAACGCCGCTTACCCGACGCGAAACGCCTTCAAGGCGCCCTCGTCGAACTTCAGCCCTAAGCCCGGCCGATCCCAAAGCAATATTTCGCCGTCCACCACCGGCGGCGTGTCCTCGAACAGCGCCAGCGTCCAGGGCATGTATTCCACCGTCAGCCCGTTCGGTGCGGCCGCGACCAGGTGGCAGTGCAACTCCGGCGCCAGGTGGCTGACCACCGGCAGGTTGAACGCCTCGGCCAATGCCGCGACCTTCATCCAGGCGGTGATACCGCCGACGCGAACCAAATCGACCATCGGGATATCCACGCTGCGGGCCTCGATCATGTGGCGGAACGGCACCACGCCCCAGACATATTCGCCGCCGGCGATCGGCGTCGACAGGGCGGCGTTGACGCGGGCCATGCCCTGGTAGTCCTCGTGGTGCACCACGTCCTCCAGCCAGAACAGGCCGAATTCCTCGCACCGCTTGGCGATGTCGATCGCCTGTTCCGGGCGCCAGCGCTGGTTGATATCGCACATCAGCTTGATGTCCGGCCCGATCGCCTCGCGCACCACGCGCATGCGGCGCACTTCGTCGGAGGGGGCGGGGTTTCCGGGCAGTGCCATCTGGGTCTTCATTTCCCGAAAACCCTTGGCGACCAGCCGGTGCGCCGCAGTCTGTGCCTGGTCGTCGGTCAGGCCGCGACGCAGCGAGCCGCTGGCATAGCAGGGGACTTTGTCGCGATACCCGCCCAGCAGCTTCCACAACGGCAGGCCGAGCACCTTGCCCTTGATGTCCCACAGCGCGATGTCGATCGCCGACGACGCCAGGGTAAAAATCCCGCCGGGGCCACAATGCGCGCCGACGGCGTTCATCAGCTTATGGCCGATGCGCTCGATGTTCAGCGGGTCCTCGCCGATGCACAGCGCGCCGAGTTCATCCACCGCCGTGCGCAGCGATCCGGTCATGGCGTCGCCATAGAGGGTGAAGGCGATGCCCTCGATGCCCTGGTCGGTGCGCAGCCGCAGGGTGACGAAGGGGCGGCGGCGGTTGCCATCCTCCGGCATATCGGCCAGCGGGTCGCCCTCGGGCACCGCCAGGATATCGGTCTGCAACCCGGTGATCTTCATGCCACTTCCTCCAGCAATTCCGCCCCGTCGTTGCGGACATTTCCGACTTTGGCCGAAACCCGCCAGGTGCGAAACCCCGCCGGCGAGGGACGCATCAGGGCGTGATACGGCCCCTCGGTCTCGCCCAGCCAGACTGGCCAATCCGGCGGCTCCAGCACCACTGGCATTCGTTCATGCAGATGTTCCAGTGCCTTGCACGCCGTGGTTGTCAGGATGGTGAAGGTTCGCAGCACCGTCCCGTCCGGCCCTCGCCAGCCCTCCCACAGCCCGGCCAGCGCCAGCTGCATGCCATCTTCGCGCGCGATGGCCGTCGGGATCTTGCCGCTCTCGGTCACCTGCCACTCATAGAACGCGTCGGCCGGCACGATGCAGCGCCGCCGCGCCAGGGCGTCGCGGAACAGCGGCGAGGTGGCCGCCGTCTCGCTGCGGGCGTTGATCGGCTTGCGCTCGGCTTTCACGTCGCGGGACCAGTGCGGCACCAGCCCCCAGGCCAGCAGGTCGAGATGGCGCGCGCCGTCGCCGGGATGCAGCCGCACCACCGGCGCCAGCCGCGTCGGCGCCATGTTCCAGGTCGGGGAAAAATTGGGCGGCGGGTTCACGGTGGCGAAGAGTCGCCTGACCTCGTCCACCGACCGGAATGCCACATATCGACCGCACATCCGCCGACTCTCCCCCGCCGCCCGATGCGATACAAGCCGGCCGTTCTCCTGCACCGCATGCGAGCACGCCGGTGTCCAGGCTGGTTTCTTCGCCGTCGCTGCGCTATCGCAGTCATGCGCGCGAAGTATCGGACCTGTCATGACCCAGCCCCTGCTGTTCACCCCGCTCACCATCCGCGGCACGACACTCAAGAATCGCATCGTCGTCGCGCCAATGCACCAATATGCCGCGGTCGCCGGCCATGCCACCGACTGGCACCTGATGAATATCGGCCGCTTCGCCACCGGCGGCGCCGGGCTGGTGTTCATCGAATCCACCAAGGTTGAGCGCCGCGGCTGTGGCACCGTCGGCGACCTCGGCATCTGGCATGACGACTTCATCCCGCAATTCCGCCGAATGGCCGATTTCATGCGCGCCCATGGCTGCGTCCCCGCCTTGCAGATCGGCCATTCCGGTCGCAAGGCCCGGCTGTCGCGCCCCTGGGAAGGCGGCAAGCCGCTCACCCCGGAGGCCGCCGCGGCTGAGGGCGTTACCGATTTTGCCGATTGGGAACTGGTCGCGCCCAGCGCGCTGCCGGGCGGCGAGGGCGAGCCGACACCGCGCGCCCTGACCTCGGCTGAAATCCCCGGCCTGATACAACATTGGGCCGACGCCGCCCGCCGTGCCGACCAGGCCGGCATCGAGGTTTTGGAAATCCACGCCGCCCACGGCTACCTGCTGCACCAATTCCTGTCGCCGCGCGCCAATGTCCGCAACGACGAATACGGCGGCAGCGACACTAACCGGATGCGCCTGGTGATCGAGATCGTCGAGGCCATCCGCGCCGTCTGGCCGGCCGAAAAGCCGTTGTTCCTGCGGCTATCTGTTGATGACGATGCCGGTTGGGGCCCGGAACACAGCACCGCCCTGGCGCGCATCGTCGGGCCGAAGGGCGTGGACGTCATCGACTGCTCCGGCGGCGGTATCACCGGCCGCCCGACCGCCGGCCCCGGCGGCTACGGCTATCAGGTACCGTTCGCCGACGAACTGCGGCGCGAGGCCGGGATCATGACCATGGCGGTCGGCCTGATTGTTCATGCCGACCAGGCCGAGGCGATCCTGCAACACGGCCAGGCCGATCTCGTCGCGCTGGCGCGGGAAATTCTCTACAACCCGAACTGGCCGATGGATGCCGCGCGCAAGCTTGGCGCCGAGATCGGCTTTGATAGCATTCCGCCCCAGGGGGGATGGTGGCTGGCCAAGCGCACCCGCGCCGTCACCCCCTCCACCTTCGGCGCCGGCATGCCCGTCGCATGACCGCTCCCTCTGGCTTGACCGGTCTGTTCCGCTTCGCCGACCTCACCAAATCACCCTGGCCAAACGGTGCCGGCCGCAAGGCTGATATCGCCGCCGGCCCGATTGGTGACGACGGCAAGCCCGACTGGCTGCTCGCCTATGCCTGGCTGGACGCCGACGCGCCGTTTTCCGACTACACGGGTCACGACCGCACCATCACCCTGGTCAGCGGCGTCGGCTTCATCCTGGAATTTGCCGAGGGCGCGCCCAAAACGATCGACGCGCCGTTCCGTCCGGCCGGCTTCGACGGCGGCATCCCCGCCCAGTGCCGCTTGCCGGCCGGCAGCTGCCTGGTGCTGAACGCGATGTCGCGGCGCGGGCGCTGGCGCCATCGGGTGACCACGGCCAGCAGCCGCGCGCCGCTGCCCGCCGTGGCCGGGGTGCGGTTCATCGTGGTGCTGCGCGGGCGCTGTTCGCTGGGCGGCACCCTGATGAACCCGCGCGACGCGGTGCTGGTCACCGACGCGATCGAGCTTGCCGCGGCGTCCGATTGCCTGTTGGCGGTGGCGCAGTTCGAACCCGCTGCCGGCTGATATGGTGCGCTCGCTGTTGCCGCCGCTGGCCGCCGGGCTGCTGGCGGCATTCGTCGGCTTTGCCAGCTCCTTTGCCGTGGTGCTGCGCGGATTCTCCGCCGTGGGGGCCACCCCGGCGCAGGCGGCCTCGGGGCTGATGGCGGCAGCAATTGCCATGGGCATCGGCGGCATCTGGCTCAGCCTGCGCACCCGCATGCCGGTCAGCGTCGCCTGGTCCACCCCGGGTGCGGCGCTGCTGTCCAGCACCGGGATGGTCGAGGGCGGGTTCCCGGCCGCCGTCGGTGCCTTCCTGGCGACCGGGGCGCTGATCGTCGCCGCCGGCCTGTTCCGGCCGCTGAGCCGGGCGGTTGCCGCCATCCCGGCGCCGCTGGCCAATGCGATGCTGGCCGGGGTGCTGCTCGATTTGTGCCTGGCCCCGGTGCGCGCGGTGGCGGCGGCCCCGGCGATGGGGCTGGCGATTGTGGTCACGTGGGCCGTGGTGGCGCGGTTCCACCGGCTGTTCGCGGTGCCCGCGGCGGTGGTGGTCACGGCCGCGCTGGTGCTGGCAACCACCACCCTGCCGCCGGGCAGTGCGGCGGCGATGTGGCCGGCGCCGGTGCTGGTGCTGCCGGAATTCGTGCCGACAACGCTATTGGGGCTGGTGGCGCCGCTGTTCCTGGTCACCATGGCGTCACAGAACATCCCCGGCATGGCGGTACTGAACGCCAATGGCTACCGCCCGGAACCCGGCCCGCTATTCACCCGCACCGGCCTGCTCACCCTCCTCGGCGCGCCTTTCGGCGGCCAAATCGTCAACCTCGCCGCCATCACCGCGGCGATCTGCGCCGGGCCGGACGCGCATCCGGACCGGGCCAAACGCTGGATCGCCGCGGTGGTGGCCGGCGCCGTCTACATCGCCTTCGGCCTGCTGGCGGGCGCGGCAACGGTGCTGATCGGCGCCGCCCCGCCGGTGCTGATCGAGGCGGTGGCCGGCCTCGCTTTGCTGGGCGCGTTCGGCAACGCGCTGCTCGGCGCCGTCGCCGACCCGGCGCGGCGCGAGGCCGCGGTGGTGACCTTCCTGGTCTCGGCCTCGGGCCTGGCCATCTGGGGCATCGGCGGCGCCTTCTGGGGCCTGCTGGCCGGCGGGGCTATGCTGCTTCAGGGGCGCGTCGGGCGGCGCGGCTAGAGCATGATCGGTCGTTCTATCAGCGCAGATCAGCTCTAGCCGGCGGCCGCGGCGAGCAGCATCGCCAGCACGGCCATCGTGCCGCCGACCAGCGCCGCCAGCCGTGCCACCGGAGCCGCATCGGCGCCCGGCGCATCGAGCAGGAATGGCTCCAGTGCCAGCGGCAGGATGGCATGGCATGGCACGCCATGGTCCGGCGCCGCGTCGGCCCGCATGGTGGGCCGCGTGGCTGCCGGGCGAAACTGGGCAATGCTGACGGACATGGCTGGCTGCTCCGAAGGCGGCGCGCGCCCATCCGGGGCACTGCGCCAAATCGCTGTCGATGCCCGCAAGAATGCCGATTGGCGTCCGCCGGGTAAATGAAATGCCCGGTTAAAGATTGGCGAGGGCGGAGGGTTTCGTGCTCCGGCCACGGTGCCGTGGAGCAATGGATTTCGCCCCCAGATCGAAACTGCCGCATCCCGTTCGCGTCGGAACGCCGCCGCAGGGCAGGCTTCAGCCCGCCGCCTCAAGCGGTTTCATGAACGGTGGGCCGGGCGCTCCGGTGGAAACTCATACCAACAGTCACAGCGCCAGCATGACCGTTGCTGTCATACCAGCGGCCCTATCTGTTGACCCATAGGGTAGGTCAACGGCCGCCAGCATGAGTCTTTGTTATGCGCGCCGCCACCGGCCAGCCCGACGCGCGATACCAGCCGCCCTTATTGATGGAAGAGTCATCAATTAGGGCGGCTGGTATCAGTCGCGCCGGGCGTGGAAGGCGGAGGGATGCAGCGGCAGGGCGGTGGTGCTCTTGATGCGTTCCATCGCGAACCGCGAGGTGACGTTTTTCAGCGGCGCGCTGGCGATCAGCCGCTTATAGAAGGCGTCATACTCGGCCATATCGGCGGTCACCACGCGCAGCATGTAATCGACATCGCCGGCCATGCGGTAAAATTCGAGCACCTCCGGCATCGCCTGCACCGCCGCGGCAAAGGCTGCGAGCCATTCCGGCGAATGACTGCCCGCCTCGATGGCGACATACACGGTCAGCCCCATCCCGACCTGCGCCGGATCGACCAGCGCCACCCGGCGCAGGATCACGCCAGCGGCCTCCATCTTCTGGATCCGCTTCCAGCACGGCGTCGGTGACAGGCCAATACGGAGGGCCATCTCGGCAATCGACAGGGTACTGTCCTGTTGCAGGATGCCGAGCAGCTTCTGGTCGATCTCGTCCATGACGATGCTCGGCAGGGCGGGGGTCGGCAGGCCGGGGGTCGGCAGCGCGGGGGTCATATCACCATCTCAATTCGTGAATATTCCAATATACGATACTGCATTGGCTATTTCCACTCGCCTGTATCGGGAAAATATTTTTGCGCAGCTGGGTCTGCGTAATATTCGCTGCTCCCCGGGAATGGCGACGCAGCCGGATTTGCCAAACTTCGGTGCGGTGCCGGGTTTCGGTTGCCTTCGCGGCGCCGGCGGCGAAATCTGCCGCCAGGCACGGCGGTTGGGCCGCCGGGCCGATAGCGAGGCTGTTGCAAGCATGTTCCGCCCGTCGATCACCGTGATGACCCGCGCTGGCTGGCCGACCGGCATCACCGCCGCCTGTTGTCGCGGCTGATATCAACCGCACGCTGCGACCAACCAACAGCCACGCCGGCACCATGATGCTGGCGGGAAAGGTGAGCCATGTTCCAGTCCCATGTCATCGAAATATCCGGCCGCGTCGCCGGCGCTGCCGTGACCAATGCCAACGGCTTCCGCTTCATCGCCATCGATCCGCGTTTGGATGAGATCGACGGCAGCGCCTGGGCCTCGCTGGCCGCGTTGCGCCGGGCGGCCGACCACCTGGCGCGCACCGGCAGCCTGCCGCGACGGGCCGCTGCCGTGGCCTGACCGGCGCTACCGCGCCCAGCCAGCCGCCCAATTGAATGGGGATCAAAGGGCCCCCGGCCCGTCACGCGAAGGCGTGCTGCGCACGACGCCGCCGGAGGCTTGCTGGCTTTTCCGCATGCCCGGCACGCGATTGCATCCCGCGCCCCACTGCGGCACGCTGCGCCCAAGCAAAGCTGGAGGAAGCGCGATGAAGCTGGTATATTTCAACGACTACCGGATGGGTGTGCTGAAAGGCGACGCGGTGGTGGATGTTTCCGCTGTCGTGGCCGATATTCCGCATGTCGGGCCAGGCGACCTGATGAGCGGCTTGATTGCCCGTTTCGATGCCTATCGCGGCAGGCTGCAGGCCGCTGCCGATGCCGGCGCCGGCGTGCCCCTGGCCTCGGTCACCCTGCGCGCCCCGCTGCCAAAGCCCGGCAACATCGTCTGCATGGCGGTGAACTACATGGAGAACGGCACGCTCA